>PGXB01000010.1 GCA_002838945.1 candidate division Zixibacteria bacterium HGW-Zixibacteria-1 | reverse complement strand
AGAAAATGTCTGGACTTTCAAACACCGTCTGAAGTATTTTTAGAGCAATTGTTGCACTTCAAATGTGAATCCACCTTCCCGCCTTCGCGGGAATGACAACGGGTTTTTTGTGCATCCCAGAACTGCCGCGCCTGAGTGCCCCACAGCATGCTGTTTTTGTGCGCGGCAGATGTCCACATCTGCCCGCAATTCTAAGGTTGACTATGGATAAAACTTAGGTTTACCTTTCCCGTATATCCTATAAATCCAAACCACCGGAGGAAAAGATGCTGTCCGATAACAACAAGCTGCTGGTGCAGCAGGTGGAATACTGGCGCGGGCCATACAAAAAAGCGCTCATGGCCGCGTTCGAGCAAATGCCCGAGGATAAACTCGACTGGACACCGGCCGAGAACATGATCCCGCTCGGGCAGGTCTTTTTGCATATCTGCGAAACTTCGGACTGGTGGTACGCAGATATCATGAAAGGCAAAGCCTCAGTCGAGCTGGCCGTGCGAGGGCAAAAATGCCCGCCCAAAGCGGACATCGCCAAACATCTCGATGAGCACTGGCAGCGATTGGAGCGCTTTTTTGCCGAGTCGCCGGAGATACTTGACAAGATGTATATCCGTGAAGGTGTCCATGAAGGCCGGCAATGGAAGATCGAAAAAAACGGCTACTGGATTTTTACGCATATTTTGGAGCACGACATTCATCACCGGAGCCAGATTTTTCATTATTTGCGGATCCTGGGCATCAAGCCGCCGCGGGCCTGATTGGAGGATATTGGTTCAATATTTCTAATAAATTTGTGGCGGCAGGCCGGCGTCAAAATACGCCCCGAACTATTTGAATTCCGATACTATTGTTAAAGTTTGAGCTATCTGCAATATTTCCTATCCCCGAAAACCTAATAGACAAACTTAGTGATATAGTCAGAAACCTCAGTACTAATTTATTCCGGAGGTAACATGTTGTCCGATAACAATAAACTGCTGGCGCGGCAAATCGAATTCTGGCACGGGAATTTGAAGTCGGGACTGATGAAAGCTTTCGAACTGACGCCGGAAGATAAACTCGACTGGATGCCGACCGAAGAAATGATTCCGCTGGGGAAGGTGTTTTTGCATATCTGCGAGACTTCAGGTTGGTGGTATGGCGACATTGTGAAGGGTCGGAAAAACACTGATCTGTCTGTCGCCGGTCAGAAGTGCCCCTCAAAAGAGGAGATCGCCCGGTATCTCGATGCGCACTGGGACCGCCTGGAGCAATTCTTTGCCGAACCGCCGGATGTCCTGGATAGAGTATACACCAGAGAAGGTGAGGAGGACGGAAAACCGTATAAAATCGAATACAACGGACTGACAATATTTACGCATATTTTCCAGCACGAAATTCATCACAGAAGCCAGATTTTTCAGTACTTACGGATTCTTGGCATCAAGCCCCGCGGGGTGTAGTCGCCAATCGGTTTTCTGACATTAAATTTGTGAACGCAAATAAAATAAAAAATGGTCAGGATCCAAATGATCCTGACCATGCGCATTTATTCGATACTTGCCGCTAACGCCGGCCCACACGCCCTATTCTCATGGCAATCAGGCCGATCAGCAGGACCACAATGCCGACCGCGACAATAATCATGATGATTCCGCCCGGCTCAATCCTGATATGCTGACCCTTAAGGTAAATTATCCCAAAGATCAGGGCGCCGAGCGCCAGCAGCGAAAGCCCGATTATCATGGCGGCAATTCCGCCGCCCCCGCTGATGCCGGTACGATACGGATCAAAATCGAGATATTGATCCTTAGCGCGCATTTCGATTCGGCGCTTGAAGCGAAGGCGGTACTGGTCGAATTTTTCCACCAGTTCCCAGCCCGCTTTAGCTTCCTGCTCGCATATCTTTTTGACCGTCTCATAGCTGGAGAACCGGCCCAGGTTGCTGCGCATTATTTTGAATTCCCAGCCATTGATATCATTTTTATCATAAGAGGTCATATTCTCCTCCTCTTCTCTCATCCGCTCGGCGGCGGCAATGGCCCCGACTGATGATGCTATTATGGGTGCTCCGGACATTTATAATCACTCCTTGTTTTCATAATATACTTTAATTAATGCAACGGTATTCAAAAAAATCAGTCGCCGGAATATGCTATTCTTTATTATCCGATTTATCGGTCAGGTCACGCATAAGATCGGTCTGGATTTGCTGGATTTCCAGCAAGCGTTGCCAGAAATGATTAATCAACTGGTGCCGTATCTCGATTTCGGCCTTAAGGTTAACCTGATAGTCATGTTCGGCCCGAAGGCGGTCCTTAGCTTCCTGCCGATTCTGGCTCATCATAATCACCGGAGCCTGAATAGCGGCCAGACAGGATAACACAAGATTAAGCAAGATAAAAGGATACGGGTCAAAGGGGCGGGCCAGTAAAACAATACTGTTAATCAGAATCCAGATGAATAAGACAGCCGCAAAAATGCTTATAAAGTTCCAGCTTCCGCCAAAAGAAGCCACCTTGTCGGCCCATTTCCGGCCAAGAGTCAACTCCTTATTAAATTCTTCATTCACGTCTTTGGACAGAACTTCCTGTTCTTTCAGGCTGTCGATGACCGTATTCTCAATAGTTGAAAGATCGCCGCGCTGGCCTTCAAGGATATCCTCGACATATTCCGCCCGGAAGCTATTAAGACATGAATTGCAGATAACATGGCTCTGGTCCCAGTCGGGATGCTGTTTTCGGATCAGTTCTCCGACCGGCCCGTGAACAAGATAAGCGGAACGCACTTCGGCCTTCGGTTTATCCAGACTGCAAATCGGGCAGATAAGTTTCTCCGGCTGTTTTTTTGTGGTCATAAAGAGAACCTCCCGGGATATTATATCTCGGACAATAAAAGCTATTGAATATTATTCCCGGATTCAAGTATTTTCATTAAAAGAGATATATGTGTGCCGATTTTGACGTATATAACATATAGACGAAACAATCATAGATCATTTTCGTTCAATATGTACCAATCGGCCCCGGCCAATAATTCGAAAGATGGAGATCTAAAATGAAGATGAAGGATGATTTCAGGGACGGAGTGGCTATAATCAGTCTTGAAGGTAAGGTGATCGGCGGCAATGATGCGACCATGTTTCATGGGAAGATGCATGAGTACATCAACAACGGCTTTAAAAAAGTAGTTATTAATCTTGCCAAAGTGGAGTGGATGAGTTCGGTCGGGATGGGTATGATGATAACGGCGCTGGCAGCCATGAAAAACAACAAGGGACATTTGAAGATCGTCAATATTACCGATCGGATCAATTCGCTATTGACCATAACGCGGCTGCTGTCGATTTTTGATGTGTACGATTCGATTGAGGACGCGATCGGCGCCTTTGGAAAGAAAACCGAGGTGGCAAGCTGAAGAGGCTTTGCCTGTCGTATCTTAACGAACCCGTAAACCGGCAATCTTTACCGCCCCGCGATGATAGCCGTCGGGGAAAAGTTGCTCCAGTTCTTCTATTTCAATCCCGAATGTTTCGCAGGTTTCATAGACCGTGGGTACGATAGCAATTGTTTTAAATTGGTCGTAATAAATATTGATTTCATGATGTTTTACCTCCCGGTCCGGCCGCCCCCCCGCGGGCATCAATGAATGATTTCAGACAAAGCAAGAAAAACAATAATGATAAAACGGCCATAATCGACTGGCTGATCACTGCCGCCGGTCTTGCCACCTCACCCCCGGACAACAGCGTGAACATTTTTGCCGGACCGGAAATAGTCGCGATAAATCCGATGAGGCTTAGCAATGAGACGGCATGCATGGCGCGTTTGCGATATTTATCACGGAAGGCCAGAAGGCCAAAAATCAAAACGACGGCTCCGAAATAAGCCGGTATCAATGCGGTGACACTGGCGGCGCCGGTAACGCCAAAACCGATGACTCCGAGAAGTATCAATGCAACCGCATATATAATGGTAAGAATCGGCATTTTCATTTTAGTCTCCCCCGTTACCACCATACCTGGCAGTCATCGGTATAGGTGAAAATTCTCTCTTCGTTGTCCGATCCATCGCCCACCAGCCGGTAAAGCGCCCCGGCCGGGACTTTCTCGAATACAAGCGGTTCCTCACCGGCGGTTTTCTTCCCGGCGGTTTTCCAGCCGCCGTCCCAGAAAAATAACTCATATTCTTTGTCCGGTGTCAAATATGTTCTCTCGACGCCATCGGTTGAAGTGTCCTGTTTCACTTTGGTCGTGGAAGTGACGATTATCGAAATAAGCTTGCTGCTGTCGGCTGCAAGTTTTTCGACAGCGGCATTATCATGCAATATAATCGGCGTGCCGCATGGCTCGATTTTCTCATTTATATATAAGGCGGGAATGTAGGCGACATCTACGCCCATATCGCGGAACAGGGCCGCACCGTTCTTTATTTCTCCCCAGTCAATCGCCCGCCAGTCGCTATCGTTGAAAACGCACAGGTAGGCAATATCAATCGAGTCGGGATCGGAGTTTTCAAGTGGAAGCAAGACATCACAAACATCAATATAGGCGGCGGTGACATCGATATAACTTTTGCCGGCCAGCCAGCCGGGGACTTTCTCCTGTTTACGTTCCCGGAAAATCAGGTTGTCTTTTTGAAGTCCGAACATCTTGCGGTACACTTTGGCCGGTTTGTACTGAAGCGCATACCGGCCCGGATTGCTTTCCGCCCCCATAAACGGAACCACTTTGCCTTCCGCATCGACAATGGCGTTCCAGGCGTGATTATTCCCGGCATTGGCCCAGTATGGAGTATAATCACTTGTAACGGCCAGACCATTGGCCCGCATGGCGTAAATGGTCAGGTTGGTCATATCCTCACATCGCCCCATTTTGGTGTCGAGCATTTCCGACAAACCCTGATCGGTCGGGTGCAGATAATAGCGACGGTCGAACTTGAACCATGACATAACGCTGTCGTTTATAATCGAGGCCGCTTCAATCGGGTCATTGGGGTCATACATAATGCTGTCGATGCCGTTGTACTTATCCCAGAAATACTGCCGCCACTCTTCGAGAGGTTCATCGCTTCCGCGGTACGGCAGGACATATTCGCGGAATTGATCGTATGTCAAAGCTTTGGCCCAGGGCCGTTCGCGCCAGGCGCGAAAAGCATAATCGATTTGATTGATCAGGAAATCGGCTGTTATTGAATCTACATCATAGATTAAATCCTTGCGGCCGAAATCAAGGGCACCATACCGGGTCTGCATGCTGTCGAAATCGACCAGGAGGCTTTCGAAATCGGGATATGCCAGGACATTCAGTTCGTATTCATTTTCAAGACTGTCTTTCAGGGCATAGGTGGCGTAGCAATGACCCTGCATGTTACCGATCAGGTAACAGGCGGCATCATATTTGAGCGTGTCGGCGCCGTCGTGGTAGTACATCAGCACTTTTTCCAGTTCGCCCCGATTATTCCCGGCGGAATCAAGAACCGCGGCGACATCATCGGGATATATAGTACTATCGCCCGCATAAGCGGAATGAATCATGATCACAGCAATTATCAGCAGCCCCGCCACGGTCCTTCGAGAAAACATTCAAACCTCCGCGCCGTTAATATGTTTATGATAATATTAAATGATTATGGGCGTCGAGGCAAATGCATTTTGGCGGTGTCCGGACAGGGTCGCAAAAAAAAGCTGCCGGGCGGTGACCCGGCAGCCGCGGACTGCAGATTCAGGTGGTGACGGTTGCTCAGAATTATTCGGTTTTTTCGGTTTTCGGACACTCCATATCTTCGGTCAATTTGAGGATGCGTTCATAAGGCAGAGCCAGCCAGCTTTCGACCTGGGCGGCGCCATGAGAGCGCGTCATCATGGATACCACTGCGGCCGTTTCCTCATCAGGCGCCTCATAAATATGCATCGAATCCCAGTAACCCATCAGAGCATAATGTGCCAGGAACTTGATTTCAGGACATTTATCCTCTATTTCTTTCAACCAGGCGCGTCCGCTCCATGAGCGATCCTTATGCTTGGCACCGATTTCGACCAGACGTGCATTGGGGGATGCCAGTTTAGTCATCAGGACAAAGGTCTTCATTGAACACCTCCCTGCAGTTTTGGGGCCCCAAAGTTTTTAGTCTTCGAATAAAATGCTGTCGATATCAGATGGAATGCCAGAGACATCGGCCCAAATCATTAAGCGTCTACAATAATATACTCTTGTTCCGGGAAAATTGAGAAAAAAAAGCTGCCGGATTCAGAAAAACCCGGCAGCGGAAACTTTGATTATCAGCCGATTTGGTCGGCTTCGGTGTCGGCCATGATTTTTTTGGCCGCGATCAGCTTACGGTAGAGTCGATCCAGTTTTTCGATTTTACCCGCTTTGACCGCCTTGAAAATATCCCCTTCAATTTCGGCAACATCAAGGCGTTTATAATAGTCCAGCGTTTCCTTGAAATGCGCCAGGACAATTTTACCGGTCAGCACAGGATGATTATTGGTGACATTGGCTTCACTGAACATAACGCCATGTTCCAGTTCGACCTCAAGCCCCTGACGGAAATCTTCCAGATTGACCTTCATATCGCCCGCATCGATTTCCTTGAGGACTATCGCCGCTTCCGACTCGGAGACCGCCGGCTTGGTTATTCTTGTCCAGTCACTGATCTTTAATTCTTTGCAGACTCTTTGAACTTCTTCGACCGTCACATATACCGGTAATTTCATGATATAATCTTCCCATCTAAAGGTTCACAAATCGAGGTTGTGCCATTCACTTTCAACAAACCCCAATAGAGATATTAAAAGCTGATTAATGACGATTTGTCAACCGGAAAGATGTAATTATGTGTTGTCGAATTTATTTATCGGAGGCTTTTTCAAAATTAAGGGAGGCCGAATTAACGCAGTAGCGAAGGCCGGTCGGCTTCGGGCCGTCATCGAAAACATGTCCCAGGTGCGCTCCACACCGGCTGCAGACAATTTCGGTCCGCCGCATACCCAGACTGCTGTCGGAATGTGTTTCGATGTTGGCTTCGATGGCCGGTTTGTAAAAACTCGGCCAGCCGCATCCGGAATCATACTTAGTGTCGGATGTAAACAATTCATTCCCGCAGGCGGCACAGACATAAACGCCGGCTTCTTTGGTTTTGTAATATTTTCCGGTGAACGGAGCTTCGGTCCCTTTTTCACGGACAACCCGGTATTGCTCGGGCGTCAGCAGCTTTTTCCATTCTTCATCGGTTTTGACTATTTTATCGGGCATTTTTTCTCCTTTGGAACTATCGCTTGTGACAGCATTGTCAGCGACAGCCGACATCATCCCGGCCGAATCCCGCTCCAGAAATGAAATTATCATGGGTCCGCTGACAAATAACAGAATTATAATTATGGCAACTTTGCCGGTTCTATACATAAATACCCCTTTTAGTTATTTCCGCATTCAGCGGCTATATAATTAATGGTAAAACAATAAAGAGTGAAGACTGGTTCCCCCGTTTGGTGAAGAGAACCAAATGAGATCAGGACTTAAAGCAACTTTCGGACAAAAATCTCGCCTTCGTCGTTCGGTCCGTTGAGATCAGGCATCACCGCCACCGGTACATAACCGTTTCTGCCATAGAATGATAACACTTTATAATCGGCGGCATAGGTGCGGGAAAACAGACAGTAAACCGACGCCCCTTGTGCCAGTTTCTCGGCATATTTAAACAGTTCCGAACCAAAGCCCTGGCCGCGAAATTTCGGAAAAACGCCGATATCGAGTATCTCGGCATTATTTGGGCAGAATAGTTTTTCATTGATCAGCAAAGAAGTAAACCCGGCCGGCGTGTTATCGTCGAGAAACAATCCGAAAAATTTTGCGCCGATATAGAAATACCGGTCGATCTTTCTATTGAGCCACGCGACATGTTTCGCATCATCGGGCCGGAAGTGTTTGCCCAGTTCGACTTCGCCCATAAGCTCGAAAAAACATTCGAATTCCGATTTATCCAACATCCTGATCATCTTAAAGCCATTTCGTTAATATAAAATTAAGTTTTGGCAACAATGTAAAAACATCTTATTCTGAAGCAAATAAAATTAAATCTCCGCCATTTCTTTGATGATGTTTAAGACTGCCGCCCCACAACCGATAACAATTATATCAGCCATGGAGTTATAATGAGAAAATTAAATGCATTGATATCGATAATTATTGCCGGAATCATGTTTTTATGCGGCTGTTCCGGGGCCATGTTGACCACTACCGAAATCATGCGGCTGCCCATATCCGACCTGAATGATATTATTTCGGAAGAATATGTTGAATTCGACCCGAGTATCAGCGCCGACGGCAACGGCTCCATCAAGATTGACTGCGATGAGCCGATTGTGGTGGAACTGTATGTTTTGAAAGGCATTGATATCGATGATGCCAAACTGGTCTATGAAGCCAAACTTCGTTCGGCCGAACTCAAAGGACTTGCCTATCTCGAGATGTACTGCTGTTTCGACGGCCTGGGCGAATATTTCTCGCGCGATTTAAAGTCGCCCATTTCGGGCACCAGCAGTTGGCGGCATAAAGAGACACCATTTTTCCTGCAGAAGGGTCAGATTCCGGACCGGATCAAGCTTAACCTGGTGGTCAACGGCACCGGCGTTGTCTGGATCGATGACATCAGATTGACCAAAGCCCCGCTGGGGTAAGTACCTGTCTCGATAAATCTACAAAAACCGCAGCACTTCGTCGTGAAGGCGGGCGCGGTATGATAACCCGCCCGATTCCAATGTCCTGATTATTTTCTTATACTCTTCGAATTCGGATAAATCGGCCAGTTTGGCCTCGCGGATCTCGCGAATATCGACCGGCCTGATTTTACCCGACTTATAATTGGCCGTGAAAATGTGTGTCCGCCATGGAATCGACTTCTTACCGCTTGAAAAATAAGCATTGATCTGAAGAATATATTTCTGCAATTCGATCTTGCACCCGGTTTCTTCATAGGCTTCGCGGTACACCCCTTCGAGGAAATCCTCGCCCGGTTTCAACCCGCCCGAAGGCGCCCGGTAGAGACCGTCCGGGTAATGATGTTTCGAATTGACAATGACCTGACTGCCCTTGAAGATGTACATCGTGATATCATGGCATCGCCCGTATGACTGCGTTGACCGAATAAAATCATACTCATCCTGGCTGACCGGCACATTCATGGCCAGCACGGGCGGGTAGCCGTACTGATCGGCCACGATCTGAATCATTCGCGGAGTAAAATACATATTACATATTTTATCGTATCAGCGGTAAAATTTCGGTTTGCATCGGAAGGGTGGTAACTTCCGGGCCCGACTCGGTCAGCATGCAGTTAATTTCCGTCCTGACCCCGAATTTGTCCAAGTATATTCCCGGCTCGATCGAGAAAAGATGTCCCGGAAGCAGCCGCCGCCGGTCCTCGGTCTCAAGGTTGTCGATATTGGGGCCGGGGCCATGCACGCTGTCAAGTATCGAATGTCCGGTGCGGTGGAAAAAATTATCGCCGTAGCCGGCTTCTCGAATAACACTGCGGCAGGCATCATCGACTTCATAACCGAAAACCGGCCCTTCGAGCATTTTCTGCCGGATGAAATTAATCGCCTTATCGCGGGCAAAGGTGACAACCGAAAATATTTCGCTGTACTCTTTGGGTACTTCCTCGCCGGCATAGGCCATCCAGGTAATATCGGCATAAACCGAGTGCGGCGTTTTCAGTTTGGCCCACATATCGATCAGCACCAGGTTGCCTTTGACAATCGGCGAGGACCTGTCCTCGCTCGGTTCATAATGCGGGTTGACGATGTTGGTATCGATAGCCACGCACGGGGGAAAGTCGGCCGTCATGCCGTACTCCTCGAAACGGCGCAATATATGAAGCACCACCATCCGCTCGTTGACAAACTGCTTGTGCCTTAGCGAGTCGCCGATGAACTTGAAAGCATCATCCTTGATCCGCATCACCAGGTCGGACGCCTTCCGGTGCATTTGCACCTGCTCCGAAGTCATCCGCGCCTGAAAATAAGACACGATATCGGCCGATGGGACAATCTCGACGCCGGTCGATCGAACCAGCTCGATGGTGCCAGCATCGACCAGCCCGATATACGGCAGCCGCCCGTTGGGCGAATATTCCATGGCGATCCTTTTGTGACCCTTAAGCGTTTCGGCCAGGTACGTTTCCAGATGCTTGTATGATGAGAAATACCTTCTGATTCCGGGAAGATGCAGAAAGCGGTCCTTTTCGATATTGTGCACGATCATGACCGGCTCGCCATCGACCGGTATAAAATAAAAGGCCCGGCGGGTCAGGTGCACCGTCAGGCTGAGAAATTCGACGGCAATACTGTTGCGCGCGTGGAAATCGGCCATCAGCCAGCCGTCGAGTTTTTCATCTTTCAGAAACCGCTGGATTTTTTCGATATCAATCATATTGCCACCGTTAATAATTATTATTTCCCCTACTTCTTTGCCTGTATTGCCTAAGGAACGTAATTAAAAAGTTAAAATAAAGAACAAATAGATAATTTACAAGCCATAACTATCTGACAGTAAAATCATAGGTTATTTTATTAATACTCAAGGAGTTGGGTGTCGCATTCAAACCGAAACCCTAAGGTTAGCGAAGTTTTTACTAATAATCTTGGATATACCACACCAGAAATACTTATGGACTTTTTGAGAAAAGAAGACTATTCTTATTTTATGTCGGATGCCTGCCCTCATAGATTATCTAATGGCGAAATCTGTGGCAGAAAACCTATGCCACATGGTTACTGTGATATACATTCCACATCTTTACATAATTCACCAAAGGATTTTGTCGCAGCCCTTAAGCGCTATGTTGATGAGACCAGGGCAGACATAATATATATGAACGATATGACATTCCCAAAAGGCGTCACATTGGAAGGTGATATTTTTCAAAATCGCCAGGTAATGTTTTGCTACAGCAAATTTTTCAATTGTATTTTTGATAAATGCCATTTTTTTGATGCTGACTTTAGTTCTGCGAAATTTCTAAATACTTATTTTAAATTATGCCAGTTTAATGGAAAAAATTTATCCTTTTTTAATGCGGAGTTTAATGAAAATCATCATTCCCGAATATTTGATCACTGCGCATTTTTGGATTTGGATAGAATTGATTTATCCCAATTAAAATGGGCTTGTGATCAAAGGCCATTTGCATCTTCTTATTTTTCAGCTAAAGAGATTGACTTTAACAGTGCGACAATAGAATCCAGTGATTTTTCAATAGGATTATGGGCCAAAGACAATCAAGTATTCAATGTCTTTCATATGATTCTTGGCAATCTTGATAGATTGATATTAAGCGGTATCATTTTTTCAGGAAATTTTCAATTTGCTAATTGGAAACAAGAATACAGCTATGTTCCATATTTATTTTATGACAATATTAATTTTGATCAAATGAAGAGCGCAAAATTCTTAGACGCCGACTTAACTAAAACTACTTTTGAGAATTCTATTATTGAAAAGATCTATTTTATCAATCCAATTTGGCCCAAAAAAAATAATAGGAATATTCTGTGGAATGAATTGACTGAGCCCTTAATTATTAACAATGCCGAATTAAGACGCCTTTACGTGCAGCTCAAAAAAAATTGTGAAGAAAAACGAGATTATGATACGGCTAGCGATTGGCATTATAGAGAAATGGAAGCGAGGAGAAACCAGATTGAAAACAAGTTGAAACCTTTAAGGTGGTTACGCAGGGAACTTTTTTCTTTTATTGCATTATATAAATTATTTTCAAATTATGGTGAAAGTTATATTAAGCCATTAATATGGCTTGTTGCCCTCTCTCTTGTATCAAGTCTCTTATTTGTGAAGTCGGGTATTAATGGCTGCAATAATTATTTATGTGTCCTAATTTATTCTTTGGCTAATATGACCTTCTATAAAATAAGCGATTTATCATCGGCTTCAATTTACACAGATGTTATTAGTATTTTTCAAAAAATATTTTTGACTGTTTTATTATCCCTATTCTTACTCGCACTAAGAAGACGATTTAGACGATAGTATCTCTTTTTTGCTTCCGAACAGGAATATTAAAATCGAAATAATCAGGCCGGGGAAAATGGGTTGAATTCCGAGCCAGTAGTCGCCGGTTGAGCCGAAATTTTCCGACAGCAGCCAGACCAGCGACAATCCGCCCGACAGAACCACCGAAATCAAGGCGATCTTGGGCGGCATCCGGCGTTTGCCGTTGAAAGCAGAGAACAGCGGAACCAGCAGAGCCGGGGTTCCGACCGAGCCGAAATGGTGCCAGATAGTCACAATCGAATCAAAATAAAGCGCCGCCATCAGCGCCAACAGGGCCGATAAAAACAGCCCGACGCGGGTATAGAAAGTAATCCTGCTCTCCGGTAATTTAAACAGGCGCCAGATTATGTCGCGGCCAAAGGTCGATGCGGCCAGGAAAGAATATGAATCGACGGTTGACATCACGGTCGCCAATAACGCCAGCGCAAACAGCCCCAGAAGCCCGGCCGGAAGGACAAGGGCGGCCAGTGACGGGTAGGAACTGATCGGGTTGGCCAGGCCGGGGAGAAGCGCCCGGGCATAAAGGCCGCAGGAAGTGGTCAGAAAATCAAAGGCAATCCAGAATAAAATGGAAATCAGAATACCTTTTTTGGCGACCGCTTCTGTTTTGGCCGCATAACAGCGCTGATAAAAAGCCGGCTCGATAAGTGTTGCCAGCGCGATAACATACCATACGGCGATATATGCGGCGCCGTTGCCGCCGTGCCAGGTAAGATTTTCCGGCGGCACCGATTGGATAATAAAAGCGGGGCCGCCATAACGGGCAACGAGGACTATGAATAAGGTGATAAAACCGAGGAACATCAAAACAAATTGAAGCATGTCGGTTCGGACGACCGATCGAAAACCGCCCAGGTGAACATAAAACAGGGAGAACAACGTTCCGACCACCGCGCCCACCCAGAGCGGCCAGCCGAATAGAAATTCGATCAATACCGCCAGCATCAGGATGTAGGCCCCGGGCAATGTCATAAAGAAAAGTATGGCCGATCCGACCACCGCCGTGCCGCGGCCATAAACCGACTCGAGCCGATCGGGGATAGTAAGAATCTCGGCCCTTCTGGCTTTTTTGGCCAGAAATAAGGCAAACACCAAAGCGGCAATATAATAAGGTACGCCGAAAACAAGCCAGTTTGAGATACCGAACCGGAAGGAGTACTCACCCACACCCAGAATGCCGCCATACCAGGTGGAGACAAGCGTCGCCACGAAAGCCGGAAGGGTCAGCATCCGCCCGCCCAGAATAAACCCGGCCGCGGATTCTTCCCGGCCGGAGCGGCGGGTGAACCCGATAACGATCAGTGCCGCCAGATAGACCAGAATTATGATGTAATCAATCGTCGCCAATAATTACCGTGTCCGTTCTATTCAAATTCCCACTTAATCTGCGCAAAGAAATTCCGTTCCGCCGCCGGATAATACTCACCGTACCAAGCGCCGTCCCATTCATAGGCATAACCGGCCTGCTCGTATTTGGCGTTGAAAAGATTATCGATCCGGACCGACAATACTAAGCGACCAAACCCGGTAATATTTCCCAGTGAGACCGATCCGGATATCGCCGATATCATAAAACTGCCGATAGCCAGTTCTTCGTTCTTCCCGTTTTCGACGTACTGCTTCCCGACTGCTCGCAACTGATATGACAGTCTGAACGGCGACTTATTGTAGTCGATCATCAGGTTGCCGATATAATCCGGGAAACCGGCGGTCGGATTGCCGGAGTAATCGATTGTACTGTCGGCCCCCTTGTAAACAAGATACTCTTTGAGGCGATTGTAGCTGTATGAAAAATTGCCCGAGAGTGAAACATGTTTATCATAGGTGAATTTCCCGTCGAACTCCACCCCGGCATGCACCGAGCGCTCGGCATTGCCCAATCGCGGCCGGCCGTCATCGTCAAGCTCTCCATCCTGAATTATTTCATTCCTGAATTCCATCCAGTAAAAGTTCAAGCCGGCTTTATAGCGGTCGTTCTTGATATTGCCGCCCAGCTCGAAGTTGTAAACCCGCTCCGGATCGATTGTCGGATCGCCGAAGGTATATAGCGTGTCGCCGGAAAGATTTACATTATAGCTTTCAACGGCCAGATTCGGGAAGGCGGTGACTTCTTCGGCATCATATATGGTTACATCGGTCGGTTCGCGCGAGGCCATCGCAAAGCTGAAATGAATATCGCTGTTTACATTGGGCTGGTATGTAATTCCGGTGCGGGGCGAGATGAAGGTCCAGTTGATATCGTACTGGTACCCCGGCAATGCCCCCAGCCTGGTCTGATCAAAATCATATCGCAGAAACCGGAATTGAAGATTGCCCATCAGCTTGATCTTATCGGTGAGGGAGTAGTATTCGAGCCCGTACACCGAGGCCGATAATTTCCTGCCGAAATATTCATAGTACCGATGACGCGGATCGAGACGGCTCGAAAGATTCTCGGCCCAAATCACCTGCCCCCAGTGCTCCGAATCGAAATAGTAGAAGGCGCCGCCGAAAACGGCAGTGCCGTTGGCATGATCCCAGTCCAGGCTGGGGTTCCAGCCATACTGGTTCTTGGTCACCCATTTCTGCCGCACCAAATCGATTTCGCTCATTTCAGGGTCGATCAACGATGAAGCCGGAATGTTGTATTCGAATATGTCACGGCCCGATTTGTACTGCTCATAGTACCCTTCGCCCCGGATATAGTACAAAGTATTTTTCAGGGTCGTGTAATCATTGAGCTTGTATGTATTATGCAATTCATAGTGCGGCTGACTGAAATCGTCAATCTCGTTGGTGTACGCATCCCAGTTGGTGCGCCGGTTGGCCGCTTCGGTGGCACGGTCGATTCCATTGAAAGCAAGATGTGCCTGCATCGGCCCGCCATAGATGTTGACGATGGTGGTCATGTTAGGGTCGAGCCTGGACAGCGACAGGAAATAAGCATAACCGTCGTACCAGGCATGCTCACGAAAACCGCCGCTGTAAAGTTTGGAGTACCTTCCGGCCAGCGACCAGCGGCCGTCGATCAACCCCGATGAAAACTCCACCGCCTGCTTGCGGGTATCCGAAATATGATCTCCATTATAGAAGTACTGTCCGTATCCTGAGCTGACCGAGACTTTTCGCACTCGTTCGAGCCCCGCCGAAGCAATATTGATCGAACCGCCGAAAGTGGCATCGCCATAAAGCGAATTGCCCACACCGCGCTGCACCTGGATATCCTCGACATCCGCGGCGAAGTCGGCCATATCATAGAAGTATGTGAACCTATCCTCGGGATCATTGAGTGGAATGCCGTTGATGTACGTCCCGATTCTCTGCGAATCGAAACCACGAATCTTGTAATCCGAGGCCCCGGTGCTCCCGCCCGTGTAGAAATATGAGTACATATTGGGCGTCGTTTCCAGCAATTTGGGAAAATCCTGAACCGTATATTCCCGTTCGACATCCTCATCGGTGAAATCCGCGAAAGCCACCGGGGTCAGCCCGGCCTCGGCGCGCATCGCCGTCACCTTGATTTTCTGGCCGGGATATACCGCCTGATCGAGGATGATTTCCAGACCGGTTGTCTTCATGCCGCTCTTCAACTGAATCATAAACGGCTGATAGCTGACATGACTGAAAGTCAGATGCTCCGGCATCTGATCGCCGATATTGAGTGTGAACAGGCCGCTTTGGTCGGTTCGGGAATGAAGCGATGATATATTGGTTTGAATATTCACGCCCTCGATCGGTCGTCCGTCGCGATCAAGCACTCTCCCATCAATAACCGCGGCGAACAAAGCGGAGGCGGCGGGGAAAAGCGTCAGGAGTAATATCATTAACATCTTTTTCATATCGGACTCCCATCTACTAAAAAATCCACCTGCCGCACAGAACCGGCACAGTGGACGTTTGGAATCTGATATGATTCGGCCCGTTTCCCTACGCCGGCATTACCCGGATCAGGTTAGGGGGTATAATCTCAGGCGTTAACTTTGCGCCACCCCCAACGGTCTATGTCTTTTACAATAAACAATTACGCCGCAAACCAGAAGAAAATCAAGCTCTTTTTTAAATATGTGGAAACGTATAGTTGTTTTTGTCGTTATAAGACTGTGTACGCGGCGTATGAACTGATTATAAGTGCAAAACTATTATTGATATAGAGACAATATAATGATTCACAATCTGGGACCTTTCATCTTCGGTATCTTAATCCTGCTTATTTTAACCATTGTCAACATCCTGATGCTAAAGTACCTGAATAAGGCTTGGTGGCAGAAGAAATTCATCCGCATAACCGTTGTCCTGCTTCCGGTTATCGGGTTGATCGGTTCGATTGTCTGGGGAATGGGCTATCAGGCAAAATCGATATGGATGTCAAAAATCGGCTCGATTCTGGTTATTCTAATTGCGATTTCGCTGCTGGCCCTGATAATGGCCCTGCCTTTTTCGGGACTGCTTAATCTGATATCGGCCCGGATGGAAAAGCGCAAACAACGGTCAGCCGCTGAAAAATCGGATGAAATCAGTCTTCAACGCCGAAGTTTTCTCAAGGGAGCCGCTGCGGCCATTCCTTTGATATCACTTTCCACCGGTGGAGGCGGCATCGCCAGCTCTTTCCAAAAAACCAATATTTATACTTTGCCGATGAGCTTCGAAAATCTTCCGCCGCAACTCGAGGGCTTCAGGATTTTGCATGTAAGCGATTCGCACCTTGGGATTTACAAATTTCTGTCAGATTATGAGGAAATTTTTGAGGAAGCCGCCGAATACAAACCTGATTTGGTCCTGCTTACCGGCGACATTTCCGACAATCTGACAATCCTTCCCGATGCCCTCAAAATCGCGGATGGCCTTAAACCGCGCTTTGGCTCTTATGCTTCGCTTGGCAATCATGAATACTACCGCGGTATCAGCCAGGTTCTCAATTCATTCGAAAGCGGCCCGATCGAGCTTCTCCGATCATCCGGCAAGACCATAGACATCAACGGCGCAACATTATATCTGGCGGGATGTGACGATCCAGTCAAAATTCACGGGCTAAATCATGATTTTCTGGGTGATTCCATGGAAAAAGGGCTTGTCGGCAGGCCTTCCGGAGCTTTCACCGTTTTAATGTCGCATCGCCCGGAAGGGCTTGACCCGGCGGCAGAAAAGGACATTGACCTGGTCCTGTCCGGGCACACTCATGGCGGCCAGGCCGGAATCAACGGGCACAGCCTCTGGTCGGCCTTCACCGACCGGTATTTATGGGGGCAATATCGCAAGAATAACTCGCAGATGTATTTATCATCCGGAATCGGTCATTGGTTCCCCTTCCGTCTGGGCTGCCCGCCCGAGGCTCCGATTATCGAACTGACCACAAAAATCGACTCTTAATGCCTTATTTCAGGGCATTTTTTGTCGAAAATAATAGTAGAAAAATAATATTCAAACGATTGTATAATAATCGCGGAATCAATTCGTAATAATCTATTGGCATATATGAATAAAAACAAGTTATTGTAATTTAAGGTTTGATCAAACTGCAGAGCACCTTTGGTATTTATAAAATATAAATTCGATGTCGAGTATCAGGAGGATAAAATGAAAAAGGAAGTAAAACGCAACACATGGGGAAAGTTCTGCCGCAAGTTTTCGGCGGATAACATGTTGAGAGGGGCAAGCATCAGGTTTAACGACAGGGATCAGAACGATATTCAGTTTTCCGGCGAATATCCCTTGATGGGTTTGACCGTCGAGAAAAAGGGCCGGCTGATCGATGGAATATTGTTCTACGCCGGATGGACCTCCCCAGAAAAAGTGGCCCAGCCGATTCTCTCAATCAAGGACCCCGAAGAAATTATTGTCGAGAAGGATCCCGATGGCAACGACATCGGCTTGCAGGTTCACACCAAAAACGGCGGTGTCGCCATGATTGAACTTGCTGAAAACACCGGAAGCGGGCGTGTCGAGACATTTGTCAGAAAAGTAGCCTATTCGATGTATGAACGGCGCGGATATTCGCACGGCAATGATATGGGCGACTGGCTCGAAGCCGAACGTAAAGTAAAAGAAGCCGAAGAGATGTTTGCATAGAAGCGGCGACTTTATTGTCGGGCGCTTTATTTTCCGCTTTTTTCTTTTAGAGATTGACCGATCCCGAAAGGGATTAGTATATTTATTTCAATCTATACTAATATCAAGATAAAATCCGGAGGGTATTTCTATGCCTATCACCAAGAAGCAATTGATTGCTCTTTTGAATGAAGATCTTGAGTGGGAGTTCGCGGCCGCAATTCAATATGTTCAGCATACCGCCGTTATAACCGGGCCGCATTATGAAGGCGTTATCAAGGAATTGGTAATTCACTCGCAGGAAGAAATGCAGCATGCGGTCACTTTGTCCCAACAGATCGATTACCTGGGCGGTGTGCCGACCACCAAAGTGCAGAAAATCGAAACCTCACCCGCAAGCAGAACCATGCTGGAACAAGACCTGGCCGGAGAACAAAATGCGGTTTCAAGATACCGCGAGCGAATCAAACAGGCCGAAGAGTTGAGTCTTTATGGTTTGCGCCGGATGCTGGAAGATATTCTGATAATGGAAGAGGAGCACGAGCGCGATCTCCAGACGGCGCTGGAACTATAAAATATATCCCATGCATTTATGGGAAAACCGGGTGCCCCCATCCGGTTTTTTAATTATTGCATTCACAATGCACTAAGCCGGTTTGCGCATTAAAATCGCCGCCCCGTGCCCGTCGAGCGGAACCCGGACATAAGCCCGGCCGCCGGCCTGTCTGACGGCAATCGGCGCGCCGCCATTGAGAAGGTCCGTCATCTCGCTTCCCGGAGGTGTCAGGTTGCTGTCCACCGTAATACAGTCATTCCGCGGTGAGGCATCAAGATTCAGTGCCACCAGGATTTCATCGGTGTCAAGTATTCTGGAAAAGGCCAGGGTGCAGTTGCCCTTTATCGGAAAACCAAAGGATATGCCATCGGCGGATATTTCGCGAAAGTACTGCCGCCCGTATCGGAGCGCGGCATGCTCGGCACGAACCTTTGCAATCCACACTATGCCGCGGTATATTTCATGGTTGGAATTGAAGAAATGCACGCCGGTGGTCTCAAAGGCGCCCCATTCGCCGCCGAACATGCACTCCCTGACATACCTGTCATTGTCGCCGCCGCCGTCGAAGCCCTGCTCGGTCCCGTAATAAATGCACGGCACCCCCTGGCTCATCAGCAAATAACTTATGGCCAGAACGGCCTGTCGGGTATTCGGATTATTATGCATGAAGCGGCGATGCGGCCGCGACATCTGATCATGGTTATCCACGAAGGTGACAAAATACTGCCCCGAGGCGCCATGGTCGGCATAGAATGTCTTGAATCGCTCGTACCTGTTATATAAATCCGCAAAGTACTGAAAGCCCTTGATGACTTCCTCAAGGATAAAGTACAACGGAAAATCAAGGCAGGCATCGAGTGACGGGAACCGCTCGTCGGTGCCGTCTATTCGGCTGTTGCGGCCGATATATTTTTGCAGCACGGCATCATCACCGACCACTTCGCCGTAAATGAAAAAATTCGTCTTTCCGATTCGGCGGGCGTACTCCCGGACGGCATTACAGAATATGGCGGTTTCGCTGCTTTCCATATGCTTGACCGTATCGACCCGGAAACCATCGATATCGGCGGCGCCGATCCAGTACTTGTAGGCTTTTATTATTGTATCCAGCACGGTGTTATTTTTTATATCCAGCTCCTTGAGATCACAGAAATCGCCGTTGACAGCTTCATCATGACTTGCACTGGCAAAATCCCGGATGCGCCCGCGTCTTTTATAGCAATGGGGAGCCTGAAGTTCCTCCGGCCAGACTGCGTCATCCATCTGGAAGCCGGGGGCCGGGTCGGCTTCGCGCCATTTCCCGAAGGGATATGGCTCCGTGCGATACAGGGCATCGACACCTTCAGGATAGGACCAGTTATCGCCGGTGTGATTGATAATAATATCGAGTATCACATACATCCCTTTTCGATGAGCCTTGCGGACCAGGTTCCTGAGATCCGCAAATGTCCCGAATCTGGGATCCACTTCCAAAAAATCCTGAATGCCGTAACCATGATATGTGAAATCATCTTCGCGGCGGTTTTTGAATATGGGGCTCAGCCAGATAGCCGTGCAGCCAAGATTTTTAATATAATCCAGCCGTCGCATTACTCCCTTGAGATTTCCTCCCTGAAAATTCCGGCCCGATTCGGCCCGGCGATTTTGGGGAGTCGCGGCCGGGTCGTATGCGGGGATATTATCCTGATTATTATCGAAGCGATCGACCATCAGGAAATATATAAACTGATCCCGCCAGTCGGCGGGCGATGGGTGGATCGACTCGGGCGGTATAAAGTCCAATTCCTTTACAGACTTAACCTCACCAGACATATTTACCTCCTATGAGCAGCCAAGGCAATTGAGAAGCGCCTGGCCGGCTTCATCGGTTTTGATCATTTCAGCGGATATTCACGATGTCGAGCAGGATGACCGCAAAGAATATACGTTATTCTATTCAGATTGGTGTCAAAGATATAACAAAGAATAAAAAACCGGGTGTTTTCACCCGGTTTTTTCTGCCGGAATCCATTCCGGCCGTTTGGCTGTATAGACCGAAATTACAAAAGGCCGTTATCGGGCATATCAGGCTTTGGCGTCCGGAATATGCCGTCAACGTTGTTCAGCCATTTGCTGATTTATTTTATATCATCGTCGTTGTTGTCGGGTTCCATGTCATCGCCGTCGTTCAGCTCGGCGGTGTCATCTACCATTTCCCCGCTTACCGAATATTCCCCGCCCTGAAGTTCACTGCTCAAGAGTGCCGTCCACTCCCGAATTCTTTCGTCCGTCAGGTCATCTTCGTTATCTTCATCAAGAATCAATCCGTAAAAATGATCCTCTTTGACGGCGCGGGAAGACTCGAAATCATATCCTCTTGTCGGCCACCGGCCGAAGATACGCCCGCCATTGGTATCCACCGGTCGCGCCAACTTACCGACGGCATCGGCAAAATTCTGCGGATAATTGGCCTGATCGCCAAGTCCGACAAAGGCCACCCGCTTTCCCGAAAAATCAAAATTGGCATACTCGTTATAGGCAGTTTTCCAATCCTCGGGAAGCTCACCGTCCTTCCAGGTCGAGGCCGCCATAATCAGCATGTCATATTTTATCATGTCATTGGAATCGGTACCGGCGACATTGTGCATCTCCACATCATAACCGGCATCCCGAAGGTACTCGCTAAGCTTACCGGCGACTTCCTCCGTGTGGCCGGTATTGCTTCCATAGAACAATCCAATTTTTGTCATGTTATTTTTCTCCAAGCCTTGCTTTGATTTCAGTTTACAAGCTCCCGCGATCGGCCCGAAGGCAATCAATAATATATATAGTTTTATACGAAAGCAAATAGGATATATGAGGTCGTCTTAGTCTGCCTTATAAATAGGGCCTTGTTGTTAAAAAATCAGAGCCCGGCGAATTCCTGCCGAAGCATCCCGGTCCATTTCCTGATTCGCCCGGCCGTAAGTTCTTTCTCGCTGTACTGATCGACCACCAGCCCGATAAAAAGATCATCCTCAACCGCCGCCGAATGTCGGAATTTATAGCCGTCGGTCGGCCAGCGGCCGACAATCTGCCCGCCTCCAAGATACACGCAGTCAGCCAGTTCGGCGATGGCATCGGCAAAATGATCAGGGTAATTCAACTGGTCGCCGATACCCAGCAGCGCCACCCGCTTGCCGGTAAAATCAAGCGACTCGAACTGTTCAAAGACGTGTTTCCAGTCATCCTGCAATTCCCCGCCGCTCCAGGTGGGTGTAGCCAGAATAAGTAAGTTGTAGTCATTCATCGACTTCAGGTTGCCGTCGGCGACGTCGTAGCGGTCAACTTGGAACCCTGCCTTGCTCAATTCGTCAGTCAGGGTTGCCACCACCCCGATCGTATTGGTGGTGGTACTGCCATAAAAAATGCCTATTTTTGACATAACATCTTCTTTCTCTTTATATAAGATAATACCGAAATCATGTATTCAGGATTATTACCACGGAAAGTGCCATAAAATATCATGCTTTCGCTCACTTCCAATATAAGGATTCAAGCTACAACATATACGGCGCGGCTATCTTTGATATTGGATTAATTGAGTCTTTGTTTGCGATCGGAGAGCAGCACCGGCCGGATTATTTCTGCCTGTGGATGCCGCGTATTCCGAAGTGAAGTTTAAAGTATTAGACAATCGCCGATTTTTGTTTAATCTTTTCAAATCTCTTTAAAACCCGTATATACTATAAACTTGGAATAACTTGTCTTTCAGCAGATGAGGCGCTAAAATGGATGATAATGATAATATTGACCCTGAAATCAGTGACGATATAAATGAAACTGCCGAGGTCAACCAGGAATGGCTCGAGTCGCTCGATGACCTGTTCGATACCGGCGGGGCCGACCGTGTCCGCCAGGTGCTGGCAATTTTGGCCGAAAAAGCGGCCGGTCTCGGTGCTTCGCTCCAGCGCCCCGGTGTCACCGACTATGTCAACACGATCCTTCCCGATGACCAGCCGCCATATCCCGGAAGCCGCGAAATCGAGCGGCGTATTAAGAGCATCATCCGCTGGAATGCCATGGCCATGGTGGTTCGGGCCAACCGCGAGGAAAGCGGAATCGGCGGGCACATCTCAACTTATGCCTCATCGGCCACCCTGTACGAAGTCGCTTTCAACCATTTTTTCCGCGCTCCCAACGAGGAGCATCCCGGCGATATCGTTTATTTCCAGGGCCATGCCGCCCCCGGAATCTATGCCCGCGCCTTTCTGGAGGGGCGCCTCAGTGAGAAGGATCTCGAAAACTTCCGCCGCGAGTTACGGCCCGCCGGGGGCTTGCCGTCATACCCGCACCCCTGGCTGATGCCCGGTTTCTGGGAATTTCCCACCGTCTCGATGGGTCTCGGTCCGATCATGTCGATCTATCAGGCCCGTTTCAACCGCTATCTCGAAAACCGCAGCCTCAAAAAACCGACCGATCAGAAAGTCTGGGCCTTTCTGGGTGACGGCGAACTGGATGAACCGGAATCGCTTGGCGCCATCACGCTGGCTTCGCGCGAGCGGCTCGATAATCTCATCTGGGTCGTCAACTGCAACCTTCAGCGACTCGATGGGCCGGTCCGCGGCAATGCCAAAATCATTCAGGAACTCGAGGCCATTTTCACCGGCGCCGGCTGGAATGTCATCAAGGTCATCTGGGGAACCGACTGGGATCATCTGCTGGAAAAGGATCATGATGGCAAACTGGTCAGAATAATGAATGAAACCCCTGACGGCCAGTACCAGAAGTATTCCGTATCTGATGGCGATTATATCCGCAAGGATTTCTTCGGGCGCGATGCCGAGGTGCTCGAAATGGTCAAGCATCTTTCCGACGAGGATCTTCACAAACTCAAACGCGGCGGTCACGACCCAGTCAAGGTTTATGCCGCCTATAAAGCGGCGGTCGAGCATAAGGGCCGACCGACCGTAATTCTCGCCAAAACGATCAAGGGGTACGGTCTGGGCGAAGCGGGCGAAGGGAAAAACATCACACACCAGCAGAAAAAGTTGAACGAAGAGGAATTGCGCGAGTTCCGCAGTCATTTCGGTATCCCGATCTCGGACGGCGAACTTTCGGAGGCCCCTTTCTATCGCCCGGAAAATGATACCCCCGAAATAAAATACCTTCTCGATCGCAGAAAAGAGCTCGGCGGATATGTCCCCGGACGCACCATCAAAACCGGCCCGGTTAAAACGCCGCCCGAAGAACTTTTTGAAGAGTACTATGAAGGTACTTCCGACCGCGAGGTCTCGACCACCATGGTCTTCGTGCATATTCTGTCGAAACTATTGAATGACGAAAAAATCGGCAAATATATCATCCCTATTGTGCCCGATGAAGCCCGCACCTTCGGGATGGAATCGCTATTTCGCAAATTCGGGATATATTCATCGGTCGGTCAGCTCTATGTGCCGGTCGATAAGGATTTGCTGATGTTTTACAACGAGCGAAAAGACGGCACCATCCTCGAGGAAGGCATCACCGAAGCGGGTTCGATGTCGTCGTTTATCGCCGCCGGGACCGCTTATGCCACGCATGGCATCAACTGCCTGCCGTTTTTCCTTTATTATTCGATGTTCGGCCTTCAGCGGGTCGGTGACCTGGTTTGGGCGGCGGGAGATATTCAGGCCAAAGGTTTTATGGTCGGATGCACCTCCGGCCGGACTACATTGGCGGGCGAAGGATTGCAGCACCAGGACGGCAACAGCCACATTCTGGCCCTGCCGGTTCCCAACCTGAAAGCATACGATCCGGCTTTTGCCTATGAGCTGGCGGTCATTGTCCGCGACGGCATTTATCGCATGTTCGAGAAGCAGGAAAATATATTCTATTACATCACGGCCATGAATGAGTTTTATCATATGCCCCCTATGCCGGAAGGGGAGCATATCAAAGAAGGAATCCTGAAGGGTCTGTACAAATTCAAAGCCTCGCAGTTGAGTAAATCGGAAAGCAAGACGCATCTTTTCGGAAGCGGCGCCATTATGAATGAAGCGATCAAGGCACAGAAGATTCTTGAAGAGAAGTACAAAGTCGCCGCCGATGTCTGGTCGGTGACGAGTTATAAAGAATTGTACTATAATGCCATGATGACGGAACGGTCCAATATGCTGCACCCCGACAAGGAGCCGGAAATGCCCTATATTACCCAGGCGCTCGGGAATGAGAAAGGGGTCTTTGTGGCGGCCAGTGATTATATCAAGGCGCTGCCGGCATCAATTGCCAAATGGATACCCGGACGGTACGAGATACTCGGGACCGACGGCTTCGGACGCTCCGACGGAAGAGCCTCATTGCGCGATTTCTTTGAAGTCGATGCCCGCTACATTGCCCTGGCCGCGTTATATGCGCTGGCGAACGAAAAGAAAATAAATATGGCAGTGGTGCAAAAAGCCATTAAGGAACTAAACATAAATCCGGACAAGTCGAACCCGATGATATCATGATTATTGGTCGAAAAGTACATATCCTTCATCGATTTGAGTCAGCGTAATAGTATGAATCTCCGGCCAGGAATCGGGATGCAATATCTGTTTTAAGGTCATTTGCGTCCCCTGCAGTTGAAAGCCGTAGGTACCTTCGAGGATATAAGGTTTTCTCGGCGGCCGATCCGTGATTTCAGGAATAAATTTAATCGATTCACTAAAAATATAAAATTTTCCTTTGAATTCATTGATAACAACCGGTATTGGGACTCTAGGAATATCATAGGCCGAATAATAATAGTTCCCTTTTTCATCAAGAGTAAGATCCAGAATTGCGGCGCTGTCAAACAATGGTGCGTCATCGGGCCCCGGATAAATAAGTTGCGCAACGCCGTACCAGTTGTCCGAATACGTCCATGGATCATCATAATCTATAGGTGATTTGTCAGAAGAACACCCAACAAGCATAGCGAGAATAATAAATATGATTAGTTTTTTCATGTGACCTCCCACCCAAATATTACGATAAATAAATTGCTAAAATTAAAATGTTTATGCCATATTAAATAACGAATCAAGACGGTGATTGTTTAAATATTGATAAAAGACCGGAAAGTTAACCGTATAATATAAGAACATTTACCCACGGAAATTGTTATAGAGTGGCAAATTAGTAATCCCGTCGTTGGGAGTTTTATTTTCTTAAGCCTGAGGATAGCATGAAAGTCTCTGATCTGGTTGTTAAATGTCTTGAGAATGAAAGTGTCAAATATGTTTTTGGGGTGCCCGGCGAGGAAACCGAGGACCTGCTTTTTTCGCTGGAGAACTCATCTATAAAATTTATCCCGACCCGCCATGAATCGGGAGCCGCTTTTATGGCCGATGTTTACGGCCGTCTCACCGGCAAAGCCGGGGTCTGCCTTTCGACATTGGGGCCGGGCGCAACCAACCTGATAACCGGGGTAGCCGATGCCCATCTCGATAAATCTCCGGTCGTGGCCATCACCGGTCAGGGTTCATCCGATCGCACGCACAAAGAAAGCCACCAGAATATCGATATTGTCAACATGTTTCGCCCCATTACCAAATGGAACGCCTCGATTCAGAATCCGAAAATCACCCCGGAAGTGATCCGCAAGGCCTTCAAGCTGGCCGAGATGGAAAAACCGGGCGCCGCCCATTTTGAACTTCCCGAAGATGTCGCTAAAATGGACTGCGATCTGGATCCGATCCCGCCGGTGCGGCTGCGCCGCGCCGCACCCGATTATAAGGCAATAGAAAACGCCGTCGAACTGTTGAAAAAGTCGAAGGTCCCGCTGATTATTGCCGGCAATGGCGCTATCAGGAAAATGGCCTCGAAACATCTCCGGAAGTTTGTCAGCTTGACCCATATCCCGGTCGTCTCGACCTTTATGGGCAAGGGCGCGGTTTCGGATAATG
Organism: candidate division Zixibacteria bacterium HGW-Zixibacteria-1; assembly: GCA_002838945.1. NCBI lineage: Bacteria > Pseudomonadati > Candidatus Zixiibacteriota > candidate division Zixibacteria bacterium HGW-Zixibacteria-1. Next base: position 126,540 of record PGXB01000010.1, on the reverse strand, counting down.
ATCCGCATTCGCTGTTCACAGTCGGTCTGCAGGCGCGCGATTTTGTCATGTGTGCCATCGACAGGGCCGACCTGATTATCACGGTCGGCTATGATATTGCCGAGTATGCCCCCGAACACTGGAACGGTGAGCGCGACAAGAAGATTATTCATATCGATTTCACGCCCGCCGAGGTTTATAATTTTTATCAGCCTGATGTCGAGATTGTCTGCGATGTCTCCGCGGCGCTCTGGGATCTCAATGAAATCGTCGAGAAGGAAAACATCTCTTTCAGCCCCAACTGGTTTAAATCTCTGCGCGACCATATCATGGCCGATTTCGAATCATACCGCTTGAAAGACGGCGACAAATTCACCATCCCGGGTGTCCTGCATGTTATTCGCGGCCTGATGAATCCGGGCGATGTTCTTATTTCCGATGTCGGCAGCCACAAGATGTGGATCGGGCGCAATTACCCGGTCTATGAACCGAACTCGGTTATAATTTCCAATGGTCTGGCCAGTATGGGTATCGCCCTGCCGGGCGGCATCGCGGCCAAACTGGCGCATCCGAAGCGGCAAGTGGTGGCGGTCATGGGTGACGGCGGTTTCATGATGAATTCGCAGGAAATCGAAACCGCCAAAAGAATCGGCGTCGGTTTTACCATTATCGTGCTTAACGATAACGATTATGGCTTGATATCGTGGAAACAGATGAGCCATACCGGCCGGTCAACATCGACGGCGTTGACCAATCCCGATTTTGTGAAATACGCCGAAAGTTTCGGCATCAAGGGATATTGTCCGTTGACACCGGCCGAACTGGAAAGTAATTTGAAAGAGGCCATCACCAGTCAGGAACTGTCAGTGGTGGAGATACCGATTCAGCCGTCGGTCAATTATGATTTGACCAAAAAGCTGAATTCCAATCTGTGTGAATTGTTTAAGTTTGAATAGAATGAGGATATTATGAAAGCAATTAATCCGGCGACCAATGAACTTATTATGGATTACCCGGAACATACCGTTGATGATGTGCATGACATTATCGGTCTGACCGATGAGGCCCAGAAGCTCTGGCGCACCACTACCTTTGCGCATCGGAGTCAATTGATGCACCAGGCGGCGGCTGTCCTCAGGAAAAATAGCGATAAGTACGCCCGCATAATTACAGTCGAGATGGGTAAGGTTATCAATGAATCTAAATCCGAAGTCGAAAAATGTGCCTGGGTGTGCGATTACTATGCCGACAATGCCGAGAAATTTTTGGCCGATGAAATGGTGCAAACCGATGCTTCCCGCAGTTTTGTGGCGTTCGAACCGATCGGGATTGTTCTGGCGGTGATGCCGTGGAATTTTCCGTTCTGGCAGGTGTTCCGGTTTGCGGCGCCGGCGTTGATGGCCGGCAACGGCGGTGTGCTGAAGCACGCTTCGAATGTCCCCGGAAGCGCCCTGGCCATCGAAGAAATCTTCCGCGAGGCCGGCTTTCCGGAACATATTTTCCGCACCATGCTGATATCATCGAAGCTGGTCGAGGATGCCATCAAGGACTGGCGGATCAAAGCGGTGACTCTGACCGGGTCCGAGCCGGCCGGGATGTCGGTGGCTTCGATTGCCGGACGCGAGTTGAAAAAGACCGTCCTTGAGCTGGGCGGATCCGATCCGTTTATTGTCCTCGAAGATGCCGACCTTCCGGCGTGCGTGGCGACATCGGCCACGGCGCGTATGATCAATGCCGGGCAGAGCTGTATTGCGGCCAAGCGGTTTATTGTGGTCGAAGCGGTCGTGAAGGAATTCGAAAAACAGCAGGCGGCCATCATGCAATCACTCAAGATCGGCGACCCGCTCGATCCGAGCAGCAAAGTGGGCGCGATGGCGCGGATGGATCTGCTCGAGGAACTCAATGAGCAGGTGCAACAGTCGATCGAGATGGGCGCGCGGCTTCTCTGCGGCGGCAAAAAAGTCGACCGGCTGGGCGCGTTCTATGAGCCGACCGTGCTGACCGATGTCAAAAAAGGCATGCCGGTGTATGAGCAGGAAACATTCGGCCCGGTTTCGGCGATTATCCCGGTGAAAGACGCCGAGGAAGCTATTGCGGTGGCCAATGATTCGGTGTTCGGGCTGGGCGGTGCGCTCTGGTCGAAGGATATAAAGAAAGCCGAGGCGCTGGCGCGGCGGATCGAGACGGGCGCGGTCTTTATCAACGGCATGACCAAATCCGATCCGCGTTTGCCGTTCGGCGGTATCAAGCGCTCCGGTTACGGACGTGAGCTGTCGCATTACGGCATCAGGGAATTCGTCAACATCAAAAGCATCTGGATCGCATGATGGAGTTTTCTTTGTGTCAGGTCCTTTCTTCGCCGATGACCGGGTGCCCCACCCGCCTCGGCGGGCTGTGGGTTCGATTGTTATGGCAATCCGGCCCAACAAAATTACTATCAAAATGATGTAATGCGGTGGTTTTTACGGGTCGAAAATTACGTGTAATTTTAATGTTTCCTTTCGCTTACAAGAAATTGGCTTTGTTTTTGCGTTTTTAAAATATTTGAATGTTCATTCCCCGGCAATGAATAGTCTGCCCCCAATAAGGTATAATTGCGGGCGGGTGGCATTCCCAAACTTGTTTGGGGATGTTTTTTAAAGCCCCGCCCCAAATAAATTTGGCGCGGCCACCCGATCGATGAAACATTATCGGCAAAGTCCGTCATGTCACATCCTGCCAAGGGCGGGACAAGACATGACAGAATATCAGTACTCAGCCATTGACGCGATCAATCCACCAATCTCGATTCGGCTTTGGCGGTGTCTGAGACAGGCAATTTGTATTTTTCCGGGTTCTCGCGGAGGACCGCGCGCAGCCAGCTTTCGGGATAACCGGCATTCTGCGGCTCGCCGGTCGAATCTTTGACATAACCGTCATTGTACTTAGTCAGCAGATGTTCGCCCAGTGCGCGCCATTTGTCAACCATTGTCTCGGCATGGCTGACACAATAGTCGGTCAGGTACTTTGTCATCAGAGCGGGATCGGACTTATGCAATTCAAGCGCCGTTTTTTCGATCGCCGGTTGCAGGGCGATGTATTCCCCCTCGATTTCAGACTGCACTTTCTGAATATCTTCGATCATGAACGAATATTTCAAACCGGCGATATTGGAGACGAAATTGAACACCCACCAGGCCGATTCCCATGAAAATTTCTGAAGCGAGCCGACCGTGAATGAATATGGAATGGCATCGATACCGCAGTACATCGGGGTGTAGCAGGTGAACCAGGTGTCATCGAGACCGTACCAGTACACTCCGCCGACCGGATTCGGAAGCCAGGAACGCGACTGCGAGACGAACGTGAAGCCGGTCTGCTGGGTCGAGACGGCCCGCTCCCAGGCATACTCGACACTGTCGCCGTTCTCATCGGTCACTTTCCAGTCGAGCGGCCGCCAGCGATACGGCAAACCGTACGGGCCAGCATCGACCCCTTTGGTCATATCCCAATCGGTGCCTTCGAAATGGTCGCGCATAAGGGCGGTTACGTCTGAAAGAGAAAGCTTCTTATCGGGGCGGATCCAGAGTGGATATGGCTCCGTGCCCGAAACGGCGCGATAATAGTCGGGCGAAAAATTCTGCGACGGGGCGGCGCGGCGCAAAATCGACCAGACCCGGCCGTCGGCCCAGCGCTGGTTTTTAGGCGTGGCCGGGCAGTAAGCTTCGCAGAATCGGAACGGTTCGCCGGAATCGGGATTGTAGTACCCTTTTTCGACAGCGAATGATTTGACATTTTTGGAATAAAGGCAGTTTTCCGGGTCATCGGTCGGAAAGGTGCCGATTCGGGCCTTGTTGGCGTGACAGGAAATATAACCGTCGGGGACTCTCACCGCCACCCAGACCACTCCTTTGCCCTCTTCGCCCGGCCCGATTATTTCCAGAATCCAGGCTTCATTGGGGTCGGCAATTGAGATCGACTCGCCGGTCGAGCGATAGCCGTATTCTTCCGCCAGGTCGATCATCACCTTGATCGCCTCGCGGGCCGTTTTGGCGCGCCGAAGAGCCAGATCGATCAGATCCCAGTAGCCCAGCATCCCCTGTTTGTTCTGGAGTTCTTCGCGGCCGTCGAAAGTCGTCTCGCTGATGGCCAACTGGTGCTCATTCATCATATCGACCACGGCATACGTGTGGGGGACCTGTTTGATATAGCCGCGAGCATTGCCATGCCAGTCCTCGATTTTGAGCGAATCGCCCGGCGGGTAATCGGCCGCCGGTGAATAGCCCATGTGCGGGTGAAACTCGCCGTCACAGGTATAAGTGATCATCACCGAGCCGTCGGCCGAGGCTCCTTTGGTCACCAGCAAATTGGTGCAGGCATAAGGTGACATGAATGTCATTGCGACAAAAATCGCCGTCAGCAAAAGTATTTTGGCGGAATTTCTCATAGTCTTATCCTCTCCGGAAGTCGTTTTGATATAATCTTAATCAAGTTTGTATGGCCGGACAAGGACAAAAAAGAAGATTCAGAGGATTATTTTGGCTTGACAGACAGCCCCCAAGCAGGCTACTATTAAATTGACGGTCCAATTCAGGCACACGACATCAGCGTCAAGACATCTTTGGGAATTTGCCACAGTATCCGAATTGTTAAAAACGAAAGTTGTTTTTTACTATCTTTCCGTGGAGGAATTATGAAACAATATTCGCATGCATGGCTGGCCTTTAAGGCGGTCGAAAGACTTAAAAGAGCCAAATTGAAAAAAGACCTGCGAACTTATGCTGACGGTCTGGTTGACTGGTTCGGTGACCACAAAGATGATGTAATGCAGGGCGCATGGTACCCCGATGAAGTTATCAAGGATATGGCCACCAGTCATGTCTATAAGATGAAGCCGGTCGTAAAAGGAAAAGACCATTTCCGGGAACTGCCGAAAACATATAAGATGTATGCCGCCGGGAAAACATCTTCACTTTACAAAAAACCATATTCCATCGAGGAAGGCAACAATCTCCCGGACCGGTGTGAATCGATCGCACATTCGATTATAGATAATTTGAAAATGCTGGAAATGGAACACAAAGGCTCCCCGGTTGTCACCACCGATAATCATATAACATTGCGATTTTTTATGCTCAGTCACTATGTCGCCGATGCCCATGTACCGTTTCACAGCGACTACCGACAATTTTCCAAGGGGAAGAATATTCACGGGCATGTCGAGGGATTGTGGGATAAGGAAATTGCAAAGTACTATCAGGTCGATAAGGACAATGAACGTTTTCTGTATGACCCGGAAGGGTTTCCTCTTTTCCAGGATGATCCGAAGCATCCCTTCAGCGGATCATTTTTGAAAAAAGTGGAAGAAGAGTCGATGAAGAGGGATTTCCTGTGGGATTATGGTAAGGGTAATAATAATATATGGGATTTTATGTATGCCGTCTGTCAGTACTCGTACCTGATTTCCTTTGATTTTATTCCAAAGAACTATAACCAGAACAATGTTACCAAGACAAACCTGAGTTCACTCAAGAATCAGAAATATGATTTTGAAAAAATGAGCGCCATAATGCTTGCCGATGCCATCGATTCGATCGCGCGAGTATGGCTTCATATCTGGCGTCGCCACAAGGATTGGGAAGCAAAGCAGCGTAAGAAAAATAAGAAATAGGTAAAACCCATTTAAGGCGGGATTAGCATTATGCAGACAGCATTGCCGCTGGCCGGATTAATATTGGTTTTGATCGGTTTCATTTTGTTGATGCGCTCGATGTGGCTTCGCAAGCCGGATCACCCGACGATTACAGGCGAGAGCAGCTGGAGATATTCCATTTTCCCGTGGAAGTATAAGCAGATGTGGGTTTCGTCGGGATATTTAATCTTTATGCTGGGACAATATACATTGATGGCCGGATTAATTCTTCTGGCTATTAACCAATTCCTGATTAATTAAAGCAATGAAGACGGCGGGTCATTTTTTTGACCCGCCGTTCGAAATCCTGAGTCTTCGCCACCGATAATATCCGTCTATTTGGACAGGATCATTTTTCTCGAGGTCTGGAAATCGCCGCAACTGAACTGATAGAAATAAATGCCCGACGGGACCGGTTTTCCCGACTGGTCGGTTCCATCCCATATAATAGTATAATCCCCGGCCGCCCGGGTTCCCTGTAAAAGCGTTTTGACAGCCTGACCAAGGACATTATAAACCACCAGTTTTACCTCAGACCGCCACGGTACCGAATAGGCAATGGTTGTTATCGGATTAAACGGGTTGGGATAATTCTGCTGAAGCAGGAACTGCTCCGGAAGAATGTCATTCTCCGGTTGATCATCGACGTCGGCGTAAATCCCCGCAACCAAACTGTATCCAAATTTATCGGGATAAAGGTCGATACTGGTCGAAACCGGTGATAAGATAATAAGGATTTGGCTGTATTCAAAGGCCGGTTTCGTGAATCTCAAAACATCCCCGCCCGACATTTCCGACTGCTGCATGAACTCATAGTGGAAAGTGTAAGGATTATAGCCGAAAGCGATAACGGCCCAGTCAATCGAAGGGTCACCGCCGATAAAGAGAGTGTCATTGAATTGACCGAGATTGTTTAATCTTACATAATGAGCGGCCATATTCTGCGGCATGTGCGTCTTGAAAAAAGTCAGCGAGGAACCATCGGGCAGCGTGTCCGGCCAGACCGGCCAGACCAGATTGACATCGGCATAATCGTTGATGTCAAGTATGACCGAGTCGGGGATGGCCGGGTAATTTGCGGCTTCAGGGTAACCCATTTCATTGGGGGCGGCATCGAAACCAATCGCCGTAAAGTAATTCCAGGCTGCGAATTCGTTGAAAGCGATCAGAAGGTCATAAGTGCCGGCGCTTATATTTAAGATGGCCGAATTGGCCGCCAGCGGAAACTGCGAGCCGGGACCATATGATTGACAGCGCGCCCAAATATCGTACACGATCGAAGTGTCGAATTTCTCTGTTAAAAATAACGGGAACAGCATGGCGCCGTACTGATGGATGGTCTGTGATGGATAATCGACAAATTGAAGACCGAGCCAGGTGTAATCGAGATAATATTCGAGATAGTAATAGTAGTCGTTGATGCCGTCATACATCATTTCTTCCATCCAGGTCGAAGACATCTCCCACCAATACAATTTAAAATAACTGTCCTCTTCCTCATATTCGGTGTAATCGAGAATGAAGTGGACAGTATGAAAAAACTCGTGGGCCACGGTGACCCGGGCGGCATCGAGCCGCCGGTTCAGCTCCGGGCCGGTGTTGTACGGCCAGAAATCGTAGTTGTTGTCGATAACGATGTATGAAGTAACCGCCTGGACGCTCAAAGTCGATTCCGGATAAGTGATGCCGTAGTAGCCGGTGCCCAGGTTGATAATATATATATCCATAAGCGAGTCGCCGCCGCCGGTGAGGTCGTAGGGCGCCGGATAGTCGAGATGATTAATTTCGAATTCCCAGACCGAGTCGGCCATTTCGCCGATTTTGTTGACATAATCGGGGATCCCATCGCCGCCCGCAAGGGTGTCGGTTCCCGGCAAATAAACGGCATCGGCGCCGTCAATGTCATAATGCACCCAGAAATATCCGCCGGGTGATTTATAAGAATATTGCAGCGACGGCCGGTTGTAGGCGGTGGCGGCGGTTTCGGATTTAATTGTTAAATTATCGAGGCGTATGAAATACTCGAGCGCGGTCGGAGTGCCGCAGCGCTGCGGCGGCTGATCTTTGACCAGGACCGGCGCCGGCCCCATGTTTCGGAGAAACAGTATGCGGGCATCAAGTTCCTGCTGATATTCTTTAGAAAGACCGGCTGATTGCCCTGATGATGGCAGGATTAATATGGCTGCGGCCAGTATTGCCGCCAGAAAAATGATGGTTTTATCGGTGTTGTCAATCATGAATCTCATGGCTCCCTCCATGGTCCAGAGGTTATGATTTCCTTGATCTATCCGTCAGCAGTATATTATATAATCGAATTTAAATGTAATATATAAAAACAATTATTTCCTGAAGAACCCAGGTTAAAAATACAGCCGGCCGGGGATTGATGATAGGTATATCGCGTGATACCCGCTGATGGGCCGTATTATTCCCTAATTGGTTGGGAAATTCGGGGTTTTGCATTTTTAAACTTTTTGATATTCGACCCGTAATAGATTTGGAGGTATAATTTATGGGGTATATAGTCGGCAATTTTGCTTGACGATTGCGGAAATTTGGTTATATTAGCCATTCTATAATAGAATTGAAAGTGAGACGAAAATGAAAAGAACATTTCAGCCATCGAACCGGAAGAAGATAAACGACCACGGTTTCAGGAAAAGAATGTCCACTCGGACGGGCCGTCAGGTTCTGGCTCGCCGTCGGGCCAAAGGCAGAAAAAGACTGACTGTCAGCACCAAAAAAGAAAAATAGAATAATAATTGTCCCGTTACAGCCTGAAAAGCAAAACGATGATTCAATCACTGCTTCGCTCCGGGAAAAAACATACTTCCAGTCGGCTGGAGCTTTATTATGATAAGGCACTGCCGGAGAAAGCCGGGAATTATCAGGTTGCTTTTTTAATTTCGGGGCGGGCTGGTAAGGCTGTGGCGCGCAATCGAATAAAACGCTGGATGCGAGAAGACTTCAGAAAGCTTCAAGAGCAGGAAAATATCGCCGGCACTTTTATTGTCCGTTTTAAGGGCGCGGCCGATGGTATCGACCATAAACTGCTTGAAAGCGAACTGGAACGTCTATTTAAATCGTTGAATCTAAATGCTTGACCGCAAAATATCCATATTCAGCTATCCGCTGCTTCTGCTTATTACAATTTATCGATATACATTGTCGCCAATGATCGGCAATCAGTGCCGGTACTACCCGACCTGTTCGCATTATGCCGAGGACGCTATCCGGCATTACGGCGCCTGGCACGGAGCAATTATGGCGGTTAAAAGGATATTTCGCTGCCACCCCTGGCATGAAGGCGGCTATGATCCGGTTCCATTGAAAAATCAGGATGATATATAAACGGAGTTAGATTTTGGACAAAAGAACCATACCAATAATAATACTTCTCGGAGTCCTAGTAATATTCTGGGTTCCAATAATGACAAAGCTTGGCTTTCTCCAGCCAATTGAGCGCCCTGTTGCCACCGAACAGATAACACAACAAGCTGATACACAACAAGTAAAGACACAACAGGCAACTCCGTCACAGCCGACTGCTGCCGATGTGACAGATGTTACTGCCCAAATGGCTGAATTGACACAGGCTGATAATGGCTCGATTCCACCGCCGCCGGCGGAAACTGTTTTTGTCGAAACCAACGTCATGAAAGTCGCCTTATCCAACTATGGGGGCGGCCCGGTTTCGTTGAAACTGGTTAATTATTTGTATCCTGGTGATGGTGAACCGGTTGAGATGCTTCCTGATAATGCAATCGCAACGCCTGAACTCAAGTTTAGCAGCCGGTCGATTTCGACCGGAAGTTATATTTTCAATTGCCAGTCTCGTGAGCGAAATTTTCGAATCTCAAGCGGCTCGGCTGATGTTATCTATACTTATCGCAAGGACAATTCGACTATCACCAAGCGTTACCATTTTTATGCCGACCGGTTTGATTATGATCTGGTGGTTGAGGTTAACAATCCGGAGGCCCTGGGTTTTGACCGCCGATATACGTTGGAGTGGAACAACAAGCTTATGCCGACAGAGCTGGATTTTCAGGATGACTACAATTCCATGTGGGCAATGGCCCTGCAGGCCGGCGAGCGGATAAAATTCGATGATTACAATAATGATCAGTTCAGCGGGACATATGACGGCACCACCAGCTGGGTGGCCACCAGGTCGAAATATTTTGCGGCCGTGATGATTCCACGGTCACGACTGGGTACCGGCACCATTGCCTCGGGCATTCAGGATCATCTGCTTATTAACGGCAAGAAGGTCAAGGCTCGCGAGCTCGCGATCGGTATCTTGATGGAGCCGCCACTGAGTGAGCCGATGAAAGACAGCTTTTCGGTTTATATCGGCCCGATGGACTATGAACGTCTCAAAGATTTTAACAATGGTGTTGTCGATATAATCGATATCGGAACGACCCCATTTATCGGATGGATTATCAAGATCTTTGCCATTCCGATCATGTGGCTTCTGCCGCGAATGTACAGCATCATCCCCAACTATGGTTTGGTGATTATCATCTTCTCGGCATTTATCAAACTGATCACCTGGCCGCTGTCCCGGAAGACGGTTCAGTCGATGCAGGCCATGAAGGAAATTCAGCCGAGGATGAAGGAGCTTCAGGAGAAGCACAAGAATAATCCTCAGGCGTTAAATAAAGAAATGATGAAACTTTATAAGGAGAGGGGTATTAATCCGTTATCCGGATGTCTGCCGTATTTGCCGCAGATGCCTCTTTTCTTTGCTCTTTTTGCCGTCTTCCGTTCGACCATTTTGCTGCGCCAGGCACCGTTTATTTTATGGTGGGACGATCTTTCGCGTGGGGCGCTGTCGGTGACCGATCCCTATATTATTCTTGTGGTTCTGATGGTGGCGCTGATGTTTGTCCAGCAGAAGATGACCATGACGGACCCGAAGAATAAGGCTCTGACATATATTATGCCGCTGATGCTGGGCTTCTTTTTCTACTCCGCCTCGGCCGGATTGGTGCTATACTGGACCTGTTTCTCGCTCTTTTCCTTTGTCGAGCAGCTTGTTTTCAGAAAACCGCAAACGGCGGATGTCCAGGTTCTTAAATAGGCTTCGATGAAAAAAAAAAGAATATATCAAAAGATGATACGATTGCCGCGATAATCACGCCGCCCGGTGAGGGCGGCATCGGGGCGATTCGTATCTCCGGCCCCGAGACCCCGAAAGTCATCAGGAAAATATTTCGTCCCGCTGATCCGGAAATAACTCCGGATCGCTTTTTTCATCTTTATTATGGCCATATAATCAATAATCAAAGTAATATAATCGACGAAGTTACGATGGTTCAAATGCCTCAGGGGCAATCATATACCGGCCAGAATCAGGCCGAGATATTTTGCCATGGCGGCCAGTATGTGCTGAAGCAGATACTTGAGGTAATTTATGGGAATCAGGTTCGGCCGGCGGAACCGGGCGAGTTCACCAGGAGAGCCTTTCTGGCCGGACGAATCGATTTGGCCAAAGCCGAAGCGGTCGCCGATTTGATTGCTTCAAAGACGGAGTACTCATACCATGCCGCAATGAACAATCTTCTGGGCCGGATGACCGATTATATCGACTCGATTCGAAGCGGCGCCATAGCGCTTCTGGCTGAGATTGAAGTTTCGGTTGACTATCCCGAAGAAGGCTTGGAAGCCGGGGATAAAGCACGACTGCTGGAATCGATTGACACTATTATCTTCCATGCGAAGGAATTGAGTGAATCATACCGGGCCGGGCAAATTATCAAGGAAGGTTTCAAGATTGCTATTGCGGGTCGTCCCAATGCCGGCAAATCATCGCTATTTAACCTGATGCTGAATCAGAACCGAGCTATTGTGGCACCCACTCCCGGGACCACCCGCGACTATCTGACCGAATGGATTGATATGGAGGGTGCCGCGGTTTCGATAACCGACACAGCCGGCCTGCGGGCCAAAGGCGGGCAAATCGAAAAGGCGGGTCAGGTATCGGCAAAAGGCATAATAAATGATTCCGACCTGGTGATCTGGATTGTCGATATTTCCCGAAAAGAGTGGAAGTCTGAGACAATCAAAGATATAAATGAGATATCCAAAGATAAAAAGACATTAGTTGCCCTCAATAAGATTGATAAAATAGGGAATTTCGACAAAAGTGCGGCCGGATCAATTGACTGTCAGAATAAAGCGCTCAAAGTAATTCCAATGTCCTGTAAAACTGACACCGGTTTTAAGCTCTTGAGAAAAGAGCTGATTAAGCGTATAAATGAAAGCATGCCGGATCTGACCGATCGGCTGGTGGTGACCTCGGCGCGTCACAAGAAGAAGCTGGACGATTTTCTGGCAGCATTTGGAAAAGCAAGAAAGAATATTGTCAAAGAGGAATCGCCGGAGTTGATCGCTTTCGAATTGCGGTCGGGAATAAATCAAATTGACGAGATAACCGGCAGAATATATAATGATGAGATACTGGAGAATATTTTCTCGAGATTTTGTATCGGTAAGTAGAAAGGACAGCGGGTTGCGGCTCGTTTCACGTGAAACAAATTGATTTTGACATAATTGTGGTTGGCGGCGGACATGCCGGGGTCGAGGCGGTTCTGGCGGCCTCAAGGATGGGCCGAACAGCCGCCCTGGTTACCATGGATCGCAACAAGCTGGCCCTGATGTCCTGCAACCCGGCGATTGGCGGCTTGGGTAAATCACATATTGTCAAAGAGATAGATGCGCTTGGCGGCTTGATGGGCAAGGCCATAGACGCCACCGGCATACAGTTCCGGAAGCTCAATCTTTCGCGAGGACCGGCCGTATGGTCCACGCGCGCCCAGGCCGATCGGGCGGCCTATACGAGATTCGTCTCGCAGTTTGTCACCAGTGCGCCGGGAGTCACAGTAATCGAAGCTACCGCCGGGTCAATTTTGACTGAAGGCGGCAAGGCTATTGGGATTGAGACCGAGGATGGGCATAAGATATTCTCCCGCGCGGTGATTTTGTGTACCGGGACTTTTCTGGGCGGCCTGATTCATATTGGTGAGACAAAAATCCCTGCCGGCCGTCGTGGTGACAAAGCGGCTTATAGTCTGAGCGAATCGCTGCGAAACCTTGGTTTCGAGGTGGGCCGGCTTAAGACCGGAACGCCGCCTCGGCTGGATGGTAAGACCATTGATTTCGACCGGTGTGAGCTGCAACCCGGAATGGAGCCGATTCCGTTCTTCTCATATACCACCCGACCGTTTCATATTGATCAAGTTCCCTGCCATTTGACCTATACGACCGACAAGACAAAGGAAATCATCACCCGAAACCTGTTGCGGTCGCCGATGTTCTCCGGGCAAATTAAGTCGATCGGGCCGCGATACTGTCCTTCCATAGAAGATAAGATACATCGTTTCAGCGATAAACCGCGGCACCAGATATTTCTTGAGCCGGAAGGAAGCGGAACCGATGAGATTTATCCCAACGGTTTTTCGACATCGCTTCCGGAAGAGGTCCAGTTTGAGTCGATCCGGACCGTGATCGGCCTGGAGGAAGCTATTATCACCAAGCCGGGATATGCTATTGAGTATGATTACTGCCCGGCCTATCAGATCAGGGCGACACTCGAGACGAGGAAGATTGAGGGATTATATTTTGCGGGTCAGATAAACGGCACTTCCGGCTACGAGGAAGCGGGCGGACAAGGTCTGGTAGCGGCTGTCAACGCCTGTTTGAAAATCACCGGTCAGCTGCCCTTTGTTCCCAGTCGGGCTGAGTCATATCTTGGTGTCATGATTGATGATTTGATAACATTATCGACTACAGAACCTTATCGAATGTTCACTTCCCGTGCCGAATACCGCTTGCGGCTTCGGGAAGATAATGCCAGAGACCGGCTTTTTGATTACGCCGGGAAATTGGGGCTGATTCCTGGTGAGGATTATGACAGGTTTGAGCAGATTCAGAAGGCGACTAAGGAAGAGATTCGAAGGTTGAAAAAGATAGTGGTCCCGGTTTCGAAGCTTGACGGACTGGCGCAGCACTTTATAAAGAAGGAGCATATTTCGCTGGCCGACCTTCTCAAGGTCCCCAACGTCTCCTACGCCGAGATTGCCCATATGGACATCGCCGATAATAGCGCCGTGGCTCTGTTCCCGGAAATTATCGAACGCGCTTCGATTTATATAAAGTATGAGGGTTATATCAAAAAACAGGAGCGTGAGGTAGAGCGTTTTCAGCGGATGGAAAGTGAAATCATTCCGGACGATCTTCCCTTCGAGAGTCTGACCGGCCTTCGCAATGAGGCCCGCGAGAAATTCGCCAGATTCCGGCCGACTTCGCTTGGCCAGGCGGGGCGTATTGAGGGGGTCACCACCGGCGACCTGGCGGCGCTATCGATTCACCTCAAAAAGCACCGGGCGATTCATCCCGATGCCAGTAATCATTGATCGGCAGAGTATGGCTGTTTCGGCAAAAATCCCCCTTTTCCACTCAGAAGATATTATCGCCAAATATAATATAAAAGATGCTGTGAATGGCTTCATCAACGCCGTTCTGGATTATAATAAGAAAGTCAATATTGTTTCACGTGAAACATCGGTCCCGGATCTTCTGAAAATCGCGGCCGACTGCCTGGTTCCTCTTGAGTTCGGAATGCTGCCTCGAGGCCGTTTTTTCGATATCGGCTCAGGAGGAGGCTTCCCCGCGATCGTTTTTCTTCTGGCCTTCCCCGGTGTGGAAGCGACCCTTTTCGAGCGAATCGGGAAAAAGGCGGTCTTCCTGCGTGATTTCATCAGACAGTCTCACCTCCCGGCCGAGGTGATCGACCTTGATTTTGCCGAAGCGGTCCGCCGGCTCGAGCCGGGTTCTTTCGATTTCGGCACGATCAAGCTGGTTCGCCCCGATAGAAAGATATTCCGCGGCGCCGGCTCGCTTCTTAGGCCGAGCGGGAGGCTCATTTATTATGCCTCCGCGGAAAAGATCTCCAGCGACGTCCCCGGTTCTTTCGAGCGAGTTATCCACAATTATTATTTGGATGATATTAAACAACTTCGCGCCATAACTATTTTTTCCAAACGCGACTGATATTTTACTTGCGCAAAGGTTATAAAAGAAGTAACCTCTTCACGTAAAATTAATAAAATCTTTCGGTTGAGGTTTGTGTGGCAAAAGTTATTGCGGTAGCCAATCAGAAGGGCGGTGTCGGCAAGACCACCACCGCGATTAACCTGTCGTCCTGTCTGGCGGTGGCGGAAAAGAAAACGCTGTTGATCGATATTGATCCGCAGGCCAATTCCACCTCCGGGGTCGGGTTCGACAAGGCTAAGGTTGAATCATCAATCTATGATGTCCTGATTGGCCGCAAAAATATGGTCGATATTATAACGCCGACAGAATTATCCTATTTCAACGTCGCGCCGTCCTCGATATCCCTCGTCGGCGCCGAGGTCGAGATGGTCGGGATGATGTCGCGTGAAAAAATCCTGGCCCATGCGCTTGCACCTATCATCGACATGTATGACTACATTATTATCGATTGTCCCCCGTCGCTCGGCCTGCTCACCGTCAATGCCCTGACGGCGGCGCATTCGGTGCTGATCCCGATCCAGTGCGAGTACTATGCTCTGGAGGGGCTGGGGCAGCTGCTTCATACGATCAAGCTGGTGCAGGGTAATCTCAATCCCGGTCTGGAGATCGAGGGAGTGTTGCTGACGATGTACGACCGGCGTTTGAATCTTTCGCGCCAGGTGGCCGATGAAGCCCGGCGGTTTTTCGACAGCCGCGTGTATGACACCATCATCAATCGCAACGTGCGTTTGTCGGAGGCGCCGAGTTTCGGGAAACCGATCATCCTTTATGATATTCTGTCGAGCGGAGCGGAAAATTATATGGCTCTGACCAAGGAGGTGTTGAGTCGATGAGCAGCAAGATAGTATTGGGTCGGGGCCTTGATGCCCTTATTCCGACCCTGGAAGAAAGCGGGGCCAGGGCCAATGGTACATATCGGTTGATCCCGCTGGATAAAATTGCACCGAATCCGATGCAGCCGCGTCAGCAGTTTGACGAGAGCTCCCTGCATGAACTGGCCGAATCATTCAAGAGCCAGGGTGTCCTTCAGCCGATTCTTGTCCGGCAAAATAATGACATGTTTATCCTTATTGCCGGGGAGCGGCGGTACCGTGCGGCGCATCTGGCGGAAATGAAAAACATCCCGGCGATTATCATCGACCAGAGCAACGAAGGCGAGATGCTTCAGATGGCCCTGGTGGAGAACCTTCAGCGCGAGGACCTCAATCCGCTCGAAGCCGCCGAGGCTTTTCAGCGGCTGATGGATGACGGCGCCATGACACAGAATCAGCTCGCGACCAGGGTCGGCAAGAGCCGTGCCGCGGTGGCCAACAGTCTCAGGCTGCTGGGTCTTCCGGATAAAATCAAGGAAATGATACGGGCCGGCAAATTGACGGAGGGTCATGCGCGGGCCGTTTTGGCGGTGGACGGCGGGGTGTCGCAAGTGCGGCTGGCAGAGCGGATTATCAGCGAGAATATGTCGGTGCGCGATGCCGAGGAGACGGCCCGACACAGCAAGCGCAGGCGTTCGCTGCCCCGCAGGAAAAATCCTTCGATTATCGAAACGGAAAATTATTTGAAACAGTTGTTAGGAACGGCGGTAAAAATTACACCGGGGCTCAAGCGAGGCCGGATTGAGGTCGATTACTATGGTGAGGAAGATCTGGAGCGATTACTGGAATTGTTCCGCAAAATAAATTGAGAAACTGATAAACATGGGCAAGTACTACAATTTGATGATTGTTCCGGACGGAGTCGAGAACCCCTTTGGAATCAGAGTCAGGGCATGGCTGTTCAAGACCGGTATTGCGATCGCGGCTCTATTAATGGTGGGGTTGATTCTGTTTTTCGCCTTCTATGGCAAGATTGTAGTGAGGGCCGCCCTGGCCGGCCGGCTGGAAGAGGAAAACGAATCGCTCAAGAGATATAAATACAAGGTTTCGCTTCTGGAAGAAAGAATGAGCGAGGCGCGCGAGGTGGTCAGCCGAATCTCGAAACTGGCCGGAGTTGATATCCAATTGGCCGAGATTCCTCCCGACTCGATAATTTTCGCGGAGATCGATAACCCCCGGCCGGCGGTGATGACTCGCTCGGTATTGTCGGGGTTCGGACGACCCGAGGGATTGCCGCTGCAGGGCTACATGACACGCGGTTTCAAAGACGGCCAGGAAGATTATCATCCCGGCGTCGATATTGCCGTGGCCGAAGGAACCGCCGTGCTGGCGACCGCTTCGGGCAAAGTAACTTTTGCAGGTGAAGACTCGACCTACGGCCTGATGGTGGTTATTGAGCATGATGACGGCATCTCGACTCTATACGGTCACAACAGCGAACTGCTGGTGGAGGCGGGTCAGGATGTTCTGGTCGGCGGAAGAATCGCCCTGTCGGGCAATACCGGCAAATCGACGGCACCGCATTTGCATTATGAAATTAGAGAAAATGACATACCAGTTAACCCTTTAATATATATTAGTGAACATGAGGGAACTAATGAGCAAAAATGAAGGTGGAGTTATGAACACTATCATCGGCAAGGATACCGTTTTTACCGGCACACTCGAAGTTAAGGGCGCTGTGCGCGTCGACGGAACGGTCAAGGGCAAGATTATTTGCTCCGATGTGGTCACGGTTGGATCCGGCGGCTATGTTGAAGCGGATGTCGATTCCCAGACCGCCGTTATCGCCGGCAAAGTGGTCGGTAATCTGGTTGCCTCCGAAAAGATAGAACTCCAGGCCAAGTCCGATATCGAAGGTGATATCAGGACTAAATCTTTGGTGGTTGAGCAAGGCGCAGTGTTTTGCGGCTCCTGTCATATGAAAGAGGGAAAGTCCAGTTTGGGATTTATCCCGCCGCAGGAGAAAAATGAACAACTGAAGGATCAGGTTAAGGTCGGTACGGAGCTGAAGAAGTAATTATCAACAAGCGGTTGATAGTGTGGATAACTAACCGATATTGTGGATATGTAGCTATTGCTATGTGCGGTTGAAGCTTGCATCATATATATGAAGCCTAATTTTAGCCGCTTTTCCACAAATTGCCTGCCCTAAAAGACTTATAGCTATGGTTGTTATTTCCCCGCTACCATTATATATAGTGCCGAAATGATTACTTGGATCAGTGCGATATTCTGCCTCTAATCGGTTCATAGGAGGAATAAAATGGCCGAAAATAAAAGTGATCTTCAAGCTGTCGAACAACTTAACGCCGCATACGCGAATATAAAGAAAGAAATAGCCAAAGTTATTGTCGGACAGGATAAAGTAATTGAGCAACTCCTGATTGCCTTTCTTGCCTCCGGGCACTGCTTGCTGGTGGGCGTCCCGGGTCTGGCCAAAACTTTACTTATCTCTGTATTGGCTAATATCTTAGATCTCAAATTCAGCCGCATTCAATTTACTCCTGATTTAATGCCTTCGGATATTACCGGAACGGAGATTATTGAAGAGGATCGCTCAACCGGCCGGCGTGAATTCAAGTTTGTCAAAGGGCCGGTTTTTGCCAATGTCATTTTGGCAGATGAAATCAACCGAACCCCGCCAAAAACGCAGGCGGCGCTTCTGCAGGCCATGCAGGAACATGAAGTGACTTCACATGGCCAGACTTTCCGTCTTGATGAGCCGTTCTTTGTTCTGGCCACGCAAAACCCGATTGAGCAGGAAGGCACTTACCCGCTGCCTGAAGCTCAGCTCGACCGGTTTATGTTTCATGTCAGTGTCGATTACCCATCCAATGCCGAGGAGCAGCAGATTGTCCGAACGACCACGGTGACCCCGGAATATAAACTCGAAAAAATATTAAATGCCGAACAGATAATTGCTTTACAGCGGCTGGTCCGGCGGGTGCCGGTTTCGGATCACCTGATTCAGTATGCCGTCAATATTGCCCGCGCCACCCGGCCCGAAAACGGAGGGCTTGATTTTATCAAAAATTGGGTCTCGTGGGGAGCCGGCCCGCGCGCCTCGCAATATTTGATTCTGGCCGCCAAGACACGCGCCATTCTCGACGGCCGCCCGACACCGGGGCCGGAGGATGTAAGATTTGCGGCGCTGCCGGTGCTGAGACATCGAATCGTGACTTCCTTCAATGCCGAGGCTGATGGTGTCGATACCCCGGCCATCGTTCAAAAACTTCTTGATACTGTCAAAGAAAAAAGTTAATCTTTTATAGTTTACATGGAAAATTTATAACAGGCCGGCAGGGATGCCGGCCGATCCCTCAGATAGGAGGAGACTATGCTTAATGATTTCAATCTGACCAAGCTGCCGCCGTATGGAAAATTGTTCGTGACACTTTTCTGCGTGCTGGTATTATTCATTGTCATCTGGATGAGCATACTTGGAATGATGGAAGCGCGCCTTATCGGCGATTTCGCCAATGAAGAGCAGGCATTCGAAGAATATGACGCCCAGGCCGATCTCAATACGATCGAACTGGATGACAAGGCGGTGACCCCGCCCGACTGGTCCGATTCGGGCGAGCAGGAACCGATCGACTCGGAAGAACTTGACGATTACGAAGAGTATGCCGAGGATCAGGTTGACGCGGATGATGAGGCGCTGACTTTCTGGGAGAAGTTCAAGGAAAATATGGAATGGGCCATCGAGCATCTCTCCACCCAGACATTGATATTTTTCGGACTCGGTTTGCTGTTTATCTTCACGACTTATCCGGCCGGGGTCAAGAAATTCTTCTTATGGCTGCCGGCGATATTGATCATATTGCATGTGCTCGGCATTTCCGGTTTTGATTTCTGCTGGCCGGCTAAATTTTTCACCTGGGTATGCGGCCCGCTTCTGTTGATCACGTTGTTCATCATGTCCCTGATGATCCTGACGAACGTACGGAAGAAAGCGTAGTACAAATATAGTTTTTACTGTCAGGTCACATCCCCGATTAAAATCGGGGACAGGACCTGACAGGACATTAAGTATATCGCCAGTGGATCACACTCGTCCGCCTGGCGGCGTCCGACCAAGACCCGCCGGTACATTGGGATTTGATTTTTAATGAAAACAAATTTATATAAGCCGCGATTCAAGGATGAAATTGAAAACATTATTAATCAAATTCAACTTGAATTAAAAGAGTACTCATTTGCGAAGAATCTACAAGTGACGGATTCGGTAGCGAGGTGCATTGTAACAACCATTTTTGAGGCTATCCGGGGCTGTTATCAAAGCATTGTCATCAGAAATAAGCTTATTAGTGAAATCGTGAATAGAAGTATTATTGAATATATGATTGATATGCAATTCTTATGCATATCCGATGACGTGAAACTAAATCGGCAATTCTCAAACTATTATTTATTACAGAGATATTGGGTAAAGGATCTCATCCAATTTTTAAAGGATGATATTCCAAGGATTGAAAAAGAATACAATGAATATATATATTCTGATTTTCAAGATATCATATTAAACGCGAAATTAAACCATGATCCAGAATCTGAAAAATCTCCGATTATTGGCCCGAATTTGATTGATAAAAAAATTAGATCAATATATAAGAAAAACTGGTCTGGCTTAAGTTTTCCTGATAAGCTAAATAGGGTTATTAATATTACAGGCAAGGCAAGACTAGAAAAATTACTTAAAACTGCTGATATAAAAAACAATCCATCAGAAATCTTGAATGCAATTAAAGCTCATTCTGATTATTATATTATTGCGAATGATATCCAGGAAGAAGCATCAATTGATGAAATTACAAGAAAATTGGGAGAATATCCATGGTTGGAGACATTATTATTTAGTTATAAACATTATTCAAACTATGTGCATGGAAGCCCCTATAGCTGTATCCCACATTATGATCTTAAGACTGGTGAATTTCAATTCTTTTATGATTATAATGATTCCAGTCTCTTCGATGTTGAAAAAGAGATGTTTTTAATATTGGATTATACTATGCAAAATTTTGGAGAATTTCTTTTGGCAAATAGAAATATCGACCTACTTTGTATCTATAAAAAACTTCTTGCAAAATCTGAAAATCTCAGAACTTGGATGTTTAATATATTTTACAATGGCAAAGTGAGTCAGTAACCTAAATGTCGTAGCAGGTCTTGTCCCGTTAAAAACGGGATGTGACCTGCCGTAACTCGTCAAGCAGCTGACCATTTATCATCATTCCGTTCAAAAAACAGCTATCCGGCTGCCTTTCCGAATCACAGCCGAAACAGATTGACCGCATCTCCGTATTCAAGGGTAGCAAATCTTAAAAGCTCCGGAGGTTTTATGTCAAAATCCGTCAAAATAATTGTCATATTCACGGCGGCTCTCTTGATTATGCTTGCTGCCGTTCAAGTCTATGGCGATGAAGTCACCAAAAAGTTTGAGGCCAAAAAACGAGTTACTGTCAACACTGTTTCCGGCGACTGCATTGTCGAAAAGAGTGAGACCAATGAAATAACGGCCACTTTTATCCAGCACACGCGGCCCGATGGGGCCATGAAGCCGAAATTTACCGAGAGTTCATCGGTCCTGGAACTGGAGGAAATCATCAGGGGCTCATCTTCGGGCGACTCAAGATGGATTGTCCGTGTGCCTGAAGGTACCAAAATCGAGTTCACAACCGCCTCGGGCAGTTTCAGTGTCGAGGATATGACCGGAGATTTCAAAGTAAACACCGCGTCTGGTAATATCGACATTACCAACTGCTCCGGAGTTTTCGATATCAACACCGCTTCGGGGGATATTGATGCTTCCGGGATAACCATTGAGGATGACGCCGTTTTCGGGACCGCTTCGGGGACGGTGCGGGTCGATCTGGCCGAAACCCCGGAGTATGATATCCGGGTCGGTTCCGCCTCGGGCAAAGCGATTCTGATGTACAACGGTCATGAGATTAAAGGCAATTTCGAATTTTCATACCGGCCGGGAAAGGGGCATATTGAATGCCCATATGATTTCGATGACGAGGAAGAGTATTACAACGGCGATCAGGTCTATATCAGAAAATCATTTGTTCGCGGCAGCGATGTTCCTTTCGTTCATATCGGGACCGCTTCGGGAAGAGCCGTTTTGAAGAAATAATAACGGGCTGGCGTCGAAATCCCCTGTCTGGGGTCTTCAGGGCCGAAGACACAGTGCTTTAGTTAAAGTGCAGGGACAGAACATTGTTCTGTCCTTTGTTATTCGTGGACAGCACAATGTGCTGTCCCTACTTTTATATTTATCAATTCTATGAAACAAATCTTCCCATTTGCCGATTGGACGATAAAAGCGTATAATAGAAAATATAAAGATTCATGTGATCGGCAAGTCCTCAGACTTGCCGCGGTCGGTTTTTTTCTGAACCGACCGTTCACAGATGGTGGAAAATATGCCGGTTGAATATAGAAAATATCTTGATCCCGAAGTGGTCGGGAAATTGAAAGGGATGGAACTTCGCGCCCGGATGGTGGTCGAGGGGTTTATCGCCGGGATGCACAAATCGCCCTATCATGGTTTCTCGGTCGAATTTGCCGAACATCGGCAGTATATGCCGGGCGACAATATCCGCGATATCGACTGGAAAGTTTATGCCAAATCGGACCGGTATTATATCAAGCAGTATGAAGAAGAAACCAATCTCAAGGCATATCTGCTTCTCGATTGTTCGGCCTCGATGAAATATTCCTCCGGCGGCACGGTCAAACATGACTATGCCGCCACCCTGGCGGCGGCGCTGTCATATATGATGCTGCGTCAGCGCGACGCGGTCGGGCTGGTGACCTTCGATGAGAAAATCCGGCGCTATGTGCCGCCGCGCTCGAAATCGGGGCACCTGCATGTCCTTTTGCAGGAAATCGCCAACCAGGCACCGTCGGACAAGACCGATATTTCATCGACCCTCCATGAGATGGCCGAGCGGATTCACCGCCGCGGTTTGATAATTATCTTCTCCGACCTACTCGATGACGCCGACAAGATTATTTCGGGGTTGAAGCACTTCCGGTACAGAAATCATGAAATGATCGTCTTTCATATTCTGGATCCGCGCGAGCGCGACTTTGCTTTCCCGCGCGAGGCGATATTCAAGGATATCGAGACCGGCGAGGAACTGACGACGCTTCCGTGGCAGATCAAGAAACATTATGCCCGGATGACGCAGGAATTTTCGGACCGTATTGCTGCCGAATGCCGCCAGAGCCGGATTGATTACCACCTGATCGATACTTCGGTCCCGTTCGACATCGCCCTTTACGCCTTCCTGGCGAAACGGGAGAGGTTGTATTAGTAATTAATTATTACCATTTTACATACCCCTATATCCCCTCTCAAGAGGGGATCAAGAATAATCTTTGAGATAATATATTCGCCCAGTCGATTGCAGGTTCGGTCTACGGTGAGATGATTTTGATAAATCAGATATTCTTTTAGCAATTAATATTGCGTCACTCTTTCCCCTCTCGAGAGGGGTGCCCGAAGGGCGGGGTGTGTTCTTCAATCCAAGACCCAATTGTGGTCATGACGCCATCAATATTCTGCATAACATCTTTTTCAGAAAATCTTAGAAATCTCAACCCAAAAGACTCAAGTCTTTTCTGTCTTTTTATATCGGCGTCATATTTGCTATATATGTGATGATCCGTCAATTTCTATGGCCAGCATTAATGCCGGGCAAAAGAAATCCACAATGAAATTATCGACAGGTTTTTGTCTGTGAAAATCAAACCCCATAAGCTACTTTCCTTTCAGGTGTTGCCATAGTCGAATTTCCGCCGGGGTGCTGTTCTTCCGCAGTTTCAGGGCAGTATCTTTAAGTGAGGGATTATATGTAATGATTTTCTTCTTCATATAGGCGCTGTTTTACACACCCCTAAATCCCCTCTCAAGAGGGGACTTAATGATAAATAATCGATAATAATATCTCCGAGTCAATCATAAATTCGGTCCAAGAAAGAGGAATATCCATGAACAAATGACTTTTAAACAAGATTATTATTTTCCCCTCTTGAGAGGGGTGCCCGAAGGGCGCCTGGGTGAACTAGGGCGGCGCGTTCTTCATCAAAAAAACACTTCAAAATTTATCAAAAAATAAACTTGACAAATTATATCCTGTTTTATATACTCGAAATATTAAGGGGAAGCTTAGTCTAACTCGACATACTTGTTGAAAGGTTTTTAAAAGGTCACATCACCTTTTTATTGAAGCTTTTTTGTTTCACAGAACATAACGGGAACCGGCACTTTGGCATCCGGTATTAGTTTCCGGGATTTTGAAGAAGCTTCTGCGAATTAGAATTGCCGTAATTATATGACATAAAAGAGACTCTATCACGCTTGTTACTATCCTCGGGGGTGCAACGCTCCCGAACCCATTCACACACCATAACCGCCGGGACTTGTCCCGGCGGTTATGTTTTAGGCAATTTAATACAAAATAAACTCATCAACTCAGAACTAATAGCATTGAGCGGCGTATGATACATTATACCAAATCATGATAGATAAAATGTATTATGATAAATAAGCTGACGCCGTCACTACTCCTTATAATATTAATACTTATCGCTCTGCCCGGTTTTTCCGCCAATGCCGTTGTTGAGGGGTTGGTCACCGATTATGATTCCGGCGAACCGGTCCCGTTTGCCACAATCCGCGTCGAGGGAACCGGGCGGTCAATGGTGGCCAATCAGGACGGGCAGTATCGGCTGATGCTTAAGCCAGGACAATATCAACTCAAGTTCAGCCATATTGCCCATTATTCCGAGAAGGTTAATGTAGATATTGTCGATTCGGTGCTGACCCTGGATATCAGGCTGCGCCCATCGGTATTGACGATTAAAGGCATGAAGGTTTATCAGCGGGCTTATGATCCGGCCCAGCGGATTATTGTCGAAGCGATTGACCGCAAGGATGATATTCTTTCGCGGCTCAAGAGTTATTCATTCGATGCCTATACCAAGCTGGTAGTGCGGGATACCGCCAAAGCCGACAGCGAAAATATCAGAATTTTGACCGAAACCCAGGTTAAATATTTCTGGCAATATCCGGATAAGCAAAAGGAAATTATCACGGCCCGCAAGCAGTCGGCTAATCTTTCCCCGGAGCAGAATCTGGTATCGGTCGGGGGGATATTGAATCTTAACCGGAATCGCCTTGATATCGACAAATATTCGATTGTTTCACCGACCGCGCGCGATGCCCTCGACCATTATAATTACTACCTGCTCGATACCATATATATAGACAGCACCGCCATTTTCCGGCTTGAGGTGGAACCGAAAAGTCAAAGCCGGCCGCTTTTTTACGGGACAATCGACATTGTCGATTCGCAGTTCGCGGTGGTCGGGGCCGACCTTGGTTTCAATGATGTGGTCGATTTGCCGTTTATCGACAGCCTTAGATTCCGCCAGAGTTTTGCCCAGTTCGATAATAATTACTGGATGCCGATCGAGCAGCGGATGGCCGCCCTTGTCGATATTACCTTTCCCGGTATCCCGGTCTTTCGTTTCGATTATGCCGCGGCTATTCATAATTATCGTTTTGATGTCGAATTTCCCGATAACACTTTCGACGAATATATTCTTGAGGTCGCGGAAGATGCCGACAATATCGATTCCTCGGCCTGGCTGGCCAGCCAGTTGATACCACTGACCGAGAACGAGCTGGGCGGTTACAAGCGAATCGACTCTCTCGAAAATGTGCCCAAATCGATAGCCAAAATCGCGGCCCGGGTCGGACTGGGAGCCATTGCCCTGACCATTGCGGCGTATGATTATTTTCATTTCAACCGGGTCGAGGGGCCGTACCTTGGTGCGGCTTTCAGCCGGCGGGAGTTATTCCCGCGGCTTGATGTTGCGCTGAAAACCGGCTGGGCCTTCGATGGTGAGTACTGGCAGCACCGCTATGCCTTTGACTACACGCTTTCGAAGCGGCAGGCTTTGAAGGTTGGGATAGAATATCGGGATCTGATAGCCCGCCGCCCGACAATTATATCAAGTCCGGCATACAATCCGACCCTTTTTTCGCTGCTCAATCGTTATGACAATCTTGATTATTACCATGAACGGGGATTCGAAGTCGGAGTCGAAACCAAAGTCATTAACCAGACCAGGGTCTCGATCATATACAATGATTTCGACCAGCTTTCGGCACCCAATAATACGACTTTCAGCTTTTTCGATAACGGCGAGCCGCATCGTTTGAATCCAAGAATCAGCCCCGGCAAGCTTCGCGCTGTCACCGGTCAATTTACCTGGGACAGCCGGCCGCTTATGAAAAGTAAAAGACAGATTCAGCGGCTTCAGACCATACCATATACTATTTTCAAGGCCGGGATTGAGTATGCTTCGCCCGATTTTATCGACAATGATTTCGAGTTTTCAAAATATTATCTGATGCTCGAGCGCCGCCAGCGGACGCTCGGTCTGGGCATCAGCTCACTGTCGATTTATGCCGGCGCCTCGGATAAAATCCTTCCTCCACAAAGATATTTCACGGTCGATTTCGGGGCCGAGGAAATGGTGGCCAATCGCTCATTTAAAACTCTGGGCGAAAATAATTTTATCGGAAACAGGGCCGCCCTGGTCTATCTGGACCATAATTTCGGGCGGCTTCTTTTCAAGAAAAGCGGTCTTCCCCTGATAAAAAACATTCCCTTTTCTTTGAGCTTAAATGGCGGGATTTTCTGGACAGATTTCCATAATCAGGACCCGCTTCCTGATGACCAACTGAGTATGTCGGCGGCCCGGCCATATAGCGAAATAGGTTTTGGCATCGGGCGGCTTCCCCTGATGAATATGAAATTACTTTTTACCTGGCAATTATCCGATTATAATACCGAGGATTTCTCGGTTGATCTCGGCATAGAATTTTAAGAAATGACAATTATTGGCAGAAGTCTTTATTACTTTGCTTCTTTAACTGCCGAATATATCTCACCAAGAATCATCTCCCGAAGGGTCAGGTCATTGTCGGGTTTCGGAAATGTCGTCAGAAGTTCGCCCGATATTTCCTTGAGCCGCGCGACCTCATCCAGGGCCAGGCTTCCTTCATCCATTATCAGACTGGTTTTGGCCGTCAGGGCCTGGATGCCGTCGGTGCCGAAACGGTCATAGGGATAACCGAAAATCTTTTTATACCACCAGTAATAGACCATTCGGTAAAACGGGATGGGCAGTGAACCGCGCCTGTTCTTTAGATTTGTGATCCATCGATTCGGCGTTAAATTCGGCTCGACGGCGATTATCCGGTCAAGCCGCATTTCCTCTTCCGAAGCCAGCATGGCGGCATCAGCGCCGCCGCCAAAACCGACTGCTATCAGCGGTCTGAAGATTCTATCATTGAATTTGAGATTGGTAATCAACTGGTTGAGATCTTCCGCTTCATACCTTCCCGGCGTATGGTATCTTCCGCCCGAAACACCGCCGGCCCGTTGATCATATAGGGCCACAGCCATGCCTGAATCGATAAGCGGTCGAATAAACGGAATCATCGCGGTTCTGTCCTGGCCGGTACCATGAATCAGAATCACCGTGGCGAGCGGCGAAGCAAAAAGGGTGGAATCGGGGTAAAAATAGGCGGCCGCCAGGCGGATATTATCATCGGTGGAAACAGCAAAAGTGTCCGGCCGGAGGCCTTCTTCGACAAAAGCGGCCGGGTTGTTTTCGAGGACGTATTCCGGATCCCCGAAATTTCCGGCATCTGGACGACTGGTCATTTTTCGAACAGTTATCAATGGATATATTATATAGAAGCCGACGAAAAGTATGATCAGGGCCAGAACAACGATTGTCTGGACGGTTTCTTTGGTTTTTTTACTCATTAATTTGGCCATATTTATTCTAATCCCTCAGTTATTGAGCTTTAATAATGGCTAAGGTTACGCATTAATTATGATTATCGCAACCATAATTTTGGACACAGCTTTGAAGCTGAAGGCTTTTGGGAGAAAAATCATCCCGTCTATAAGGCAGGCTTCCTTACGACCAAATTTGTCACAAAAATATTTTTTATCATCATATCGGGTCATTATTGTCAAATTTAGTAATTGCAGCAGTCCGGTAAAATGAACATTATCTTGCCTATTATATGCTTCGTTTTTCACACTAGTCAGAGGGGGGGCGCCGCCTGGCGGCGCTGTGACCGGCCCGGCCGGTTTGGTCGCTTATTTGCTATATAAAGAAATTGTAAAATTATACTGATTTTCTTATTGACAGATAATGACTTTATGTATATATTCAAGTTCGGATGATAGGTGTAATGTCCGCAGAACAACCTTGTTAAAACAATAAGGTGAACAAAATTGGTCTTCTACATACTCTAGAAGTACACTGTCAAATTTACGAAAATCAGCTTTAAGTTGGCGAGGGGGAAGCTGCTTAAAGGAAGCAACTGCACGTTAACTTGATTGATGGATTTAAGCTGCTGAAAAAAAAAGTGAAAAGGCCGATAGGATGGTTAAGACCTCCTTGGCTATTCACTTAGATTGTAACGGTTAAGCTGTAGGTGTTTTGTATAGGCCGGAATAGCTAAGGAAGAGTCGACGAGCTTGGAAATTCAATCAAGGAGGAGGATAATGTCCTTCAGCTTTTTATCCCTTCGGCTGAACAGGCTGGTTCCCATTGCCGTGGCTGTCGCCATGTTTTTTGCGCTTCCAGCCTTCGGGCAGTTTGAAAATCTGCGCGTAAGAGTTGGTGATACCACGGGTACATCGGGACAGCAAAATTCCGTTATTTCGATTTACATGAAGTCCTATGCGGATACCGTGGCCGGTTTTGAATTATGGCTGGTTCTCGACAGACCCGACATAATGGAATTTCAAACCGATACTGCAACGTTTTATGACTCTGCTTTCTGGCGCTGTACCACTTATGCCGCGCCGGGAATTTGTCAGTATTGGATGGATGTGACCGATTCGGTGATAGCTTTCCCGGAGTTGGAAATTGATTACGATTCGGTCGATGTCAACATTTATAGTTTATTAGTTGGAAATCACGACACTACCGGAACCCTATGTTCGGGATGGGAATTCGTTCGTTCCCGGTCCAGCAATTATACCGGGCATGATTTGAAAATAGCGGCTTATGCCAACGAGATTGCGCCGCCATATACACCGGGTATTCCTTATCCGCAAACGACCAACAAGCCTTTAATCAAAATTAGGGCTGATATTTATAATATCCCGGATGATCAGGAAGATCGGACGGTGAATATTATTATTCAGGCGACAAATCTGGACAATTTCAGCTTTTCGGATGAGGCCGGCAACGCCATTGGTGTTATTACTGATACCACCTTTGATACCACCTGGTATCATTGTGATGTTTGGAATGCCTCTTTCGACACCTGTTATTATTTCAGCGAAGTTCAAAATGGGCCCGACGATTCATTCTGGTGTTGCGACACAATCTTGAGCGGCCGTCTCGACAGCGACTATGTTGCCATTTACAACGGTTCTCTTTTTGTTTTGCCTGCCGGTTTGTGCGGCGATATGAATAATAACGGTGCGATCAATATCCTGGATGTGGTTTTTCTGATAAATTACCTGTATAAGGGCGGCGCGGCACCGGAATTGCCGGCTATGTGCGACGTTAATCATTCGGGTGGCATTAATTTGCTGGATGCCACATACCTGATAAATTACCTGTACAAGGGTGGTCCGCCTCCCAATTGCGGTTAACATGAAAATTATACAGCTTTAATAAAAGGCTGACATTAACTGATAAGTTGGAAATTATTTTGAAAAGAAAGAAAGGAGGTGAAACTTTAGAGAGGTAATTCTTTGGACACGCGCTCAGAAGAAAAAGAATTTATACTTCAGATTCTTCTTTTCGAATCTGTCGCTTTTCTCGGGCCTGGTGGCTCTCGCCGGAGAGAACAATTAAAGATTCGGATTCCGAGGGGGAAATTGACTCAAAGGAGTCATTTGAATATGAATTTATTTGTTAACGAAACAAAACAGGAGTAAAAGATGAAACGCGTTTTGTTTGCATTCGTATTCGCTTCGATTATTCTTCTTTCTTTTGGGCTAGCAAACGCGATGACCATCCAGCATGAATTTGGTCCAACTACTGCGATTTGGAACGACGGCGCCGACCATATTAAGGCGGGCGCTACGTTCACCCTTACTCTTTCTTTGGACAATCCGGATGGTTTTGATCGCACCGGTATGAGTATCCCGCTTACATTTTACATGAGCGGTGATGCGACTACCTGGACAACCAACAATCCTGTGGGATTAAACGGCTTTGAAGCCGGCAGTGCCTGGTGGGCCCTGATGAATGAATTCGCGTATTGGGGCTGGAACGGTGCGGTGGCTGACACCGTAAACTGGACCGGTTCCGGTATTGCCGGTATGCCCAATGGCGCTCCAATGGTGCCTCGCTTTATCTTTACTTTCACGGCGCCCGCTCTGGATCCTACCCAGCTCGCTACATTCTGTATCGACAGCTGCAGTATCCCGAATCAGGTTCCTCCGGGAAAGTATGACTGGTTGTTCGAAGATCCAGTCCCGACATTTGGCGGCCCGTATTGCATGACCATCAAGAAGCAGCCGAACGTGAATGCGGAATTTTCCAACTGCCCGACAGTGGAGTTGTCCGCTCAGTTCCATGTTGGCTTCAATTATGATTTCAATGCGACCGATGTGGAAGGCAATCTTCCTCTGAACTTTGCCCTGATTTCCGGTCCCGGCGCGATTGTTGCGACATCCGGTGTCTGGACATTCAATCCTACCTGTGCGCAGGTCGGTTCCCATGATGTCGTCGTCGGCGTCCAGGATACCGAGCACAGTGATTTCACGGAATGTGCTTTCACGGTTAATGTTCTGGATACACCACCGGTTATTGGCGGCGGATGCGGTTCGGTACTGACCGTGGGTACTGGCGCGACCAAGACCCTGCAGTTTACCGCTACCGATGCCAACCTGGGTGATACCAAAGCCTGGACCGTCGAATCAATAGTTGGTCCCGGTACTTTTGGGGGTTCAGTAACTGTTAATAACAGTGGTCTTGTAACTGCTTCGCCGGTAACCGATGATGATGGTGACTGGACCGTCACCGTTCGTGTGACTGACTGTGCCGGTCAATTCTCAGAGTGCACCTTTACACTCCGTGTCATCAGTGAAGTTCCGTTCAAGATCGTCATCGAGAAGATCCATGGTCAGCTCCAGGGTCATCATGCTTATGTCGATGTCACCGTCGAAGAAGGTTCCGAGAACCTGCTCGGCTTTGACATGCTGATCGGCTATGATCCTTCCGTGCTGGCGTTTGTTGGCGCGATCCCCGGCGCTATCTTTGATATTCCGGGCGCCAATGAATGGGAATACTTCACCTATCGTTACAACTATAACGGCAACTGCGGCAATGGCTGCCCGAGCGGCCTGCTCCGTGTCGTCGGTATGGCTGAATACAACGATGGTCCGCACAATCCGACCATTATGGTTCTTCCGGGCGGGACAGTCCTGTTCACCCTCGACTTCCTGGTCTCGAATAACTATAATGTCGCCGGCATGTTCGCTCCGGTGAATTTCTTCTGGATGGATTGTGGCGACAACGCCATAGCTTTCAACTACAGATCGTCCAGTCCGCTTGAAGTCACCACCGGTTTGTCACTGGGTGTCTTCTGGTACAACGGCAATCCTTATATTGAAGTCACCAATCCGCTGTACGGATTCCCGACTTATTTCGGCGCTCAGGAAGAATGCTTCGTGAATCCGCTTCCTGACAAGCCGGTACCGGCTGATTTCGTATACTTCTATGGCGGCGGCGTTGATATTATCTCAACGGATGAGATCGATGCCCGCGGCGACGTCAACTTGAACGGCGTTGCCAACGAAATCGCGGACGCGGTTGTGTTCACCAACTACTTCATCTATGGCCCCGCTGCCTTCACAGTCAACTATGAAGGTCAGAAGGCTGCGACTGAGATCAATGGCGACGGTATCGCTCTGACGGTTGCCGACCTCGTTTATCTCATTCGTGTCATCGTTGGTGATGCCCTTCCGCTGCCGAAAGAAAACCCAAACATCGTCCTGAACGCTGTTGCCGATGGCCACAGTGTTGTGCTCAACAGTGAAGTCGGCGCCGCCTACTTCGTGTTGGCCGGCGATGTCCCGGTGACTCTGGGTAGTGGCGCTGCCGGTATGGAGCTGGCGACCGGAATGATCGATGGTAACACCGTCGCTCTGGTTTACAGCTTTGAAAAAGGCATGACTGCCTCCGGTAATGTCATCAATACCAACGGCGAGCTCATTTCGGTTGAAGCTGCCGACTACAATGGTATTGGCTACACAGCTAAGATACTTCCGGCCAATTTCAGCCTGAAGAACTATCCTAACCCGTTCAACCCGGCTACCACCATTGAGATGTCTCTGCCGCTTGCCGCCGACTGGTCGATCGACGTTTATAACGTCCTTGGTCAGAAGGTTGCGAACTACAGTGGCACCAGTGAAGCCGGTATTGTGACTGTCGAATTCGACGGCTCACAGGTCGGATCAGGTGTATTCTTCTATCGTGCTCAGGCCGGTGCTTTCTCGGCTACAGAGAAGATGGTAATGCTGAAGTAAACGGCATTAATTTTCTTCGCGGGGAGGGGTAACCCTCCCTGCGGGGAATAAATAAGAGAGGGAGATAAAATTTTTGAGGGATCGATAAGAGTAAAGATTTTCGAATTACTTGGGAAAGAGTTTAATGGCCCTTAAAACCTTAAGAGATATGATACCAGGGAGGTACCGGGGCTTTTTTGTTCTGGCACGGATAGCCAGCATTTTTATTTGCATCAGTTTGCATCAAAATAGCAAAGTCTGTAACAAGTTTTCAAGATTACCCGCCATACTAAACCTTACAACAACAGGCTTTCTTTCAGGGGATGAGTATTGAGTATAAGTTAATTGCGCGCAAAATGTTTGCATGGATTGTAAAGCGTTGTTTGATAAGGGATTATAAGATTTTATAGGAGATTGCGGAAGAGCAGTTGGGGCAGCTGACCCAGCTTGGGCCGGTGACGGAGCCGCGTCTTAAATTGACCGGTTATTGGTCTGCTAATTGCTCAAAGAGATAGCGGATAATTCTGCTTCGAGAAAATATGTTTTATAGAATAGTAACTATTATCATAATCCTGCTCATAATCGGCTTGGGGGCCATGGTGTTACCGTCTTTGGCGGTAGCCGGAAGCGCCGTTCCCGAGTTTAAGCCGATATCGCGCCAGTATGTTCTTGAGGGTAATAGGCTTCAACTGGCTGTCGAAGCTGTTGATAGTGATGGTGATCCGCTTTCGCTGGGCACTTTGACCCGTCCCGCCGGCGCCTCGTTTGCCGATCATGGAGATGGAACCGGCGTTTTAATATGGCAGACCGATTTCGGCGGCCCGAATTCATCCGAGGGCTCGCCTTATGCCCTGACATTCTGGGCCGGCGACGGCCAGAATACCGCCGTTTTGCAGACGGAAGTGATTGTAATAAATCGTAATAGAAATCCTGTTATAACATCACCCGGGACCGTGACCATTAATTCGGGCGAAGAACTGGCTTTTGATGTTTCCGGTTACGATCCCGACCTGGATCCGGTCAACTGGATGATACTTGACGCTCCCGGCGGCGTGGAATTTCTCGGCGGCAATCCCGGAACATTTACCTGGAAAACGGCTTTTTCCGACTCCGGCTTTTATGATGTTAAGGTTTGTCTGGTCGATCAGTTTGGCGCTGCCGATACCGCCACGGTGGCCCTGAATGTCCTATCGACGGATGTTTACAGTCTGGCGCTTGACACCATTTCGGTTTATCCGGGTGAATATGCGACGGCACATTTGATGTTTGATAATCTTGAGGCAATTTCCGGATTTAACATTCTTTTCAATTATGATGTCAGCGTTCTGACACTGTCCTCAATCACGAAAACCGGGACCAGGTCGGGAGGTTTTGAGTATTTTACATATAAGCTGAATAATCGCGGCATCTTCGGGGATGTCCTTCTGACCGGTATCGCCGATCTTGAAGGGGGCGTGGCTGGAACCGATATTCAGCCCGGTTCAGGGCCGCTGGCGGCGATGCAATTTTACGTCAGTAATAATCTACAGTATGCCGGTCTTTCAATTCCTTTGATATTTGTTTTTCGCGATCCGATCGAGCAAAATGACAACTCTTTGACCAATGAACTCGGTGATAAAATAATTCCGAATCAGATCACTTTTACCCGCGGTTATATCAAAATTAAGTCGACTTCTCTCAACAGTCTGGGGGATATCAACCTCAATGGCGTCCCTTATGAGATCGGCGATGTTATTTATTTTACGAATTATTTTATTAATCCGACCCTGGTGCCGTTGTCACCGGCTCAGTGGCTCAATTCGGATGTCAACCGGGACGGCCATGGCGGAACGATCGCCGATCTGGTCTATTTGCTTAACGTTATTGTGAATGCGGGGATGGGCAGTCCCAAAATTTCGCCCTTTGACGGGATTGTGCGTATCGGCATTGACAATAATGAAGGCTATTACCGCCTTATTTATGATTCCCCGGAGAATCTGGGTGGATTGGCCATTACTTTGCAGGGAGATAATAAGTTAGATATTGAAACAGTTATCAGGTCGCAATTTGAAATGTCCGGAATGACAGTGAAGTCGGCCGTGGAGGGCAATCTCATCAGGTTTTTGATTTACAGTGATGAAGGTGAGATTATGCCGTCCGGCCGGCATGAGTTTATCGAGGTTGTGAATCATTCCGGTTTCACGATAAAAGATATTCAACTTTCGACGGTTGACGGGTACATCATGAAATCGAGTCTCGAAAATAATTCGGATGCTTTCCTTCCCGAGTCTTTCACTCTTTATCAGAATTATCCCAATCCGTTCAATCCGTCGACAGAAATAAGATTCGACCTTACACAGGCCGCTTCGGTGCGCTTGACCGTTTATAATATTCTTGGTCAGGAAATCCGGAGCCTTGTCGATCAGATTCTTCCCGCGGGCCGACATGTTGCCGTATGGGACGCCCGTGATGATCAGGGGCAGGCAGTCGCCAGCGGGATATATTTTTACAGTCTGGACAGCGATATATTTTCAGCCAGGAAAAAAATGTTACTTCTTAAGTGAGGTATTGATATATGAACAGGGAAAAAATATTCAAAAATGATAATACCGAGAGGTGGGTAATGCGATTTGTCAAAATCCCGCTATTACTGTCAATGATGATTTTGCTGATGCCTATATATGGCAATTCACAGGTCAATGAACCGGTCTTTAATGATCCCAATTATACCGTCATTGTCGGCGGCTTTCAGGCCTTGCCGGGCGATACGGTCCTGATGCCGATAATAATCAAGAACTATGATACGACTCACGTGGTGACGGACCCGGTGACCAGTGAGGAGCTCGCCGCTGACGGTTCGCTGGGCGGTTTTATACTTAGATTCGAGCTAAATACGGAAGCCGCTTGGACACCCACCAACCCGCTGCTTGTCCCGGTTGTTGATCAAGCCGCCGTCCTCCCTTCCGGCGATACGGCCGTTTACTATTTCCAGTTTGAGATGGTGGGTCGTGGTATTAAAATGGGGCTGTTTCCATTGCCGGGGCAGCTTCCGGATACGATTTATAGTCATATTAATGTCAAGAATGATCCGCCTGAGGCCCGAAGTTCCGATGTCATGTATATTCAATTTTTGCCGACGGCGCCTGATCCCCTGAAATATTCAAACTGGCCGCTATTGCCGTCTTCGGCTACTCAGGATGTTATCATGTATATTCCGATGGTGGTCAATCCCAATGCTGTTCTTGATCAAACGACGTGGGTTACACCGAAAAATAACCAGTATGACGCGACCGACCCGGTCTGCCAATTCTCCGACAGCACCGGTCTTCTCTATATTGAGCCGATGAAAACCCGGGGACTTTTCCGGGTGGCGCCCAAAATTAATCATGCTCCGGTTCTGGCGATTTCTCCGGATACTTATAATGTTACGCCCGGTACCGCGGTCAATTTCACGGTCAACGGCAGCGACATCGACGGTGATATGATCTATTTGACCGCCACCAACCTGCCCGCGGGCGCAAGTTTTTCGTCCGCTTCGGGTGCGGGCGCGGTCTCTCGCCAGTTCAGCTGGGTACCGAGCGCTAACGGCACTTATACCGCAACATTTCAGCTGACCGACAGTATCGCGGCGCCGGTGACCAAGTCGGTGACGATTACTGTTTCAGGCACCAGCACAAACAATGCTCCTATCGTGACGGTTTCGCAGTCAAGTTATGAAATTATGCAGGGCGAATTGCTGGCCTTCACGGTTAGCGCTACTGATCCCGACGGCCAGAGTCTTTGTCTTGCCGCCATTGGTACTCTTCCGGCGGGCGCGAGCGTATCTCCTGCAAATCCCTGCGGAGTCGGGCCGATTACAACCACTTTCAGTTGGACCCCAAATTTCAGCCAGAAGGGGTCATTCAATATCACTTTCAGAGGCACTGATATTTTGAATGCTACCGGTGAAAAGACAGTAACCGTTGTAGTAAAAGAGCTTGATCAGGATCGACTCTTTACGTCATCGGTCAAGAGTCCCAACAACTGGCCTGTGGGTGGTATTCCAGGGACAACTCCTATCGTAATGCCGATTGATCTTGTCACGTCACGAACCGTTTATGGCCTTAATTTTGACATGCAATTTCCACTTTCTATTGTCGAATTGGATTCCGTTAACGTAACGGATCGAATTCCTGAATACATTGTCTATGCTCTCGGTCAGACACCGGATGTCATGAGGATCATTACTTTTGGTCTGGCCAGCGAGCCGGTTGCCGATGGCTCCTCGCAGGCGATATTGAACGCCTATTTTTCCATGGATTCATCGGCCACGCCCGGCGATTACTGGGTGCATTTCTTCGACGCCTGGGAGTCAATCAGCCCGAGCTATCAGGATTCATCGCTGGCTCTCAAGGTCGATTCCGGAATTATTCAGGTTGATCGGCTTGGGGATGTTAACCTCGAAGGACGTATTGACGTCGCCGATCTGACCGCTATTGTGGCCCACATTTTGGAACTGAATATCCTCCCGAAACGTAACTTCGACTGTGCCAACATCATACAGGATACGATCGTTAATGTCATCGATTTGGTTGGTATCATTAATATGATACTCGGTATTCCGGTCGAATCAACCCCGTCGCCGGTGTCCTATGATGGCGTTTATGCCACTGTTGATATGGATTACGACAATCTGATGGCCGGTAAATTTACGACTCTGAATGTTCGCGGGGAATTTCCTGATGATGTCGCCGGAATCGAATTGCGGGTCGATTATGACCCCCATGCCATCGATCTGCTGAAGCCGGAACTGGCCTTCACGGACAAAAAATTCACATTGATATCCAATGACAATCTTAATGGTCGTCTGAAAATTGTCATGTATAACAGCTTCGACCTGGCCAACCCCGAATCATTAATACCGGCCGGAGCCTCTGATATTATCAGCATCCCGGCCGTCGCAAAGCAGGATATTCAGGCCAACGATAAGTCGAAAATCAAAATTTCACAGGTCTTTTTGTCGACCGCCAAAGCCACGGAAATACCGACTGAACCTGATAATCCGCCGATTCTTCCGACCACTTTCGAACTATATCAGAATTACCCCAATCCGTTCAATCCGGCGACCAGAATCGATTTCGAAATCGGTCTTAATGGAATTGCCATGGAAAAAGTGAAATTAAATGTCTATAACATCCTTGGCCAACAGGTTAAGACGCTGGTAAATGAAGAAATGTCGGCCGGACGACATACAGTGATTTGGGATGCGACCGATAACTATGGAAAGCGCGTCGCAACCGGAATTTATCTATACAGACTCGAGGTCGGAGACAGAGCCGAGTCCAAAAAGATGCTCTTACTGAAATAGACCGGAGGACTGGCAATGAATACAAGAGGAAGTATAAGAGGTATGAATATAAGGATTCTAATATACATCGCGGCAATGGCCGTCTTTTTATCAGGTTCGGCCATGGCCCAGGCCAATCAACCACCGGTATTAAATGCGATTGGAAATCGATCGGTTGATGAAGGCGTTAATCTTAATATTAGCGTCTCCGCAACTGACACCGAAGGCATCCCGACCATAACAACCTCGGCACTCCCGAC
The DNA here is from genome assembly GCA_002838945.1 of candidate division Zixibacteria bacterium HGW-Zixibacteria-1. Taxonomy (NCBI): domain Bacteria; kingdom Pseudomonadati; phylum Candidatus Zixiibacteriota; species candidate division Zixibacteria bacterium HGW-Zixibacteria-1. The sequence goes on along the minus strand of PGXB01000010.1, from coordinate 88,804 downwards.
CGGTGCGACATTCACAAGTACCGGAACCGGCACCGAGACCTTCGACTGGACACCTGATTTCACTCAGGCCGGGCCATATACTGTTACATTTTATGCCACGGATGATTCTTCATCCGTTGACTCCGAAGTCGTCTCAATCACCGTCAACCAGGTCAATTTAGTACCGGTTTTGGCTTCGATTGGCTCGAAGAACACCAATGAAGGCGTCAATCTGAATTTCAGTGTTTCGGCGACCGATGCCGATGGCACGACCCCGATTATAACAACCTCGGCGCTCCCGACCGGCGCGACGTTCACATCGACCGGGACCGGCACCGAGACTTTCGACTGGACGCCTGATTTCACACAGGCCGGGCCATATACGGTGACATTTTATGCCACGGATGATTCTTCGGCGGTTGATTCCGAAGTTGTGACGATAACAGTCAATCAGGTTAATTTAGTACCGGTTCTGGCTTCGATCGGCGCGAAAAACACCAATGAAGGTGTCAATCTGAATTTCAGTGTTTCAGCGACTGATGCCGATGGTACTACCCCGATTATAACAACCTCGGCGCTCCCAACCGGCGCGACGTTCACCTCGACCGGGACCGGCACCGAGACATTCGACTGGACGCCTGATTTCACTCAGGCCGGGCCATATACGGTGACTTTCTATGCGACTGATGATTCTTCGGCGGTTGATTCCGAAGTTGTCTCAATCACGGTCAACCAGGTTAATTTAGTACCGGTTCTGGCTTCGATCGGCTCGAAGAGCACCGATGAAGGTGTCAATCTGAACTTTAGTGTTTCGGCGCGACGTTCACGTCAACCGGGACCGGCACCGAGACATTCGACTGGACGCCTGATTTCACTCAGGCCGGGCCATATACAGTTACTTTCTATGCGACTGATGACTCTTCAGCCGTTGATTCCGAAGTTGTAACCATTACAGTTGGTCAGATCAATCTGACACCCGTCCTGGCTTCGATCGGTTCAAAGAGCACCGATGAAGGTGTCAATCTGAACTTCAGTGTCTCGGCGACCGATGCCGACGGCACCACTCCGATAATAACAACCTCGGCCCTCCCGACCGGTGCGACATTCACAAGTACCGGAACCGGCACCGAGACATTCGACTGGACACCCAACTTCACGCAGTCCGGGCCATATACAGTTACATTTTACGCGACTGATGATTCTTCATCCGTTGACTCCGAAGTTGTATCGATAACGGTCAACCAGGTCAATCTGACACCGGTTCTGGCAGCTATCGGCGCAAAGAACATCAATGAAGGCGTCAATCTGAATTTCAGTGTTTCGGCGACTGATGCCGACGGCACGACACCGATTATAACAACCTCGGCGCTCCCGACCGGCGCGACTTTCACGAGTACCGGAACCGGCACCGAAACTTTCGACTGGACACCCAACTTTACCCAGTCCGGGCCATATACAGTTACTTTCTATGCGACTGATGATTCTTCGGCGGTTGATTCCGAAGTCGTCTCAATCACGGTCAACCAGGTTAATTTAATACCCGTCCTGGCTTCGATCGGTTCAAAGAGCACCGATGAAGGCGTCAATCTGAATTTCACCGTATCAGCGACCGATGCCGACGGCACGACCCCGATAATAACAACCTCGGCGCTCCCGACCGGCGCGACGTTCACGTCAACCGGAACCGGCACCGAGACATTCGACTGGACGCCCGGCTTCACGCAAGCCGGTCCATATACAGTGACATTTTATGCCACGGATGATTCTTCAGCCGTCGATTCCGAAGTTGTATCGATAACCGTCAACCAGGTTAATTTAGTACCGGTTCTGGCTTCGATCGGCTCCAAGAATACCGGCGCGACGTTCACGTCAACCGGGACCGGCACCGAGACATTCGACTGGACGCCTGATTTCACTCAGGCCGGGCCATATACAGTTACTTTCTATGCGACGGATGATTCTTCAGCCGTTGATTCCGAAGTCGTGACGATCACGGTCAACCAGATAAATCAGCCGCCCGTTCTTGCCGCAATTGGCTCCCAGTCAACAACTGAGGGGATCAATCTTAATTTTGGCATCAGTGTCAGCGATATTGACGGCACTATTGCCGTGCTGACCCATACGACCTTACCGGGCGGCGCCACTTTCAGTGACAATGGCAATAATACCGGCACATTCAATTGGACACCGACATATTTGCAGTCCGGGAATTACTCCGTGACCTTCTATGCGACGGATGATTCTTCAGCCGTTGATTCCGAAGTCGTAAGCATTACAGTCATTGACGGCGGCAATCAGGCTCCGGTGCTGACATTGATCGGAACACAGTCCACGATCGAAAATGTTAATTTGAATTTTGTGATTTCCGCTACCGATATAGAATCAACTCCAATATTGACAACTTCAACTTTGCCGGCCGGCGCCGCTTTCAATGACAATGGCAATGGCACCGGCACCGGCACCTTCGATTGGAACCCGACCTTCCTGCAGTCCGGCCCATACACGGTCACCTTCTATGCGACCGATGATTCATTGGCGGTAGATTCGGAAATCGTTACGATAAATATTATAGAGGCCGGCAATCAGCTTCCAGTACTGGCGGCAATCGGCTTTAAGTCGGCACCCGAAAGTGTCAATCTTAGTTTTGGTGTTTCGGCCACCGATATTGAGTCCATTCCGAGCCTAAGTACATCGTCATTGCCGGATGGTGCCGGATTTACCGATAATCATGACGGTACCGGTGTTTTTAGCTGGACGCCCAACTTCACGCAGTCCGGTGTTTACATCGTCAAGTTTTATGCGACTGATGATTCACTGGCCATTGATTCGGAAGCTGTGACCATCCAGGTCTTCAACAGTAATCAGGCACCGGTTCTGGCGACAATCGGTTCCAAATCGATTAACGAAGGTGCAAACCTGAATTTTGCCGTAAGCGCCACCGACCCCAACGGGACCATCCCGATAATTACAAGTTCGGCCTTACCGAGCGGCGCCACCTTTACGAGTGCCGGCGGTGGAACCGGGACCTTTAACTGGACACCGGACTTCACCCAGTCGGGTACATATTCGGTTACTTTCTATGCGACTGATGATTCATCAGCGGTTGACTCGGAAGTTGTCTCTATTACGGTGAATCAGGTCAATCTGCCGCCGATTCTGGCGGCGATCGGCAGTCGATCCACGACCGAAAATATAAATCTCAATTTTGCGGTGAGTGCTTCCGATTCTGATGGTGACATACCGGCATTGACTACATCGTCTCTTCCGACCGGCGCCGGCTTTACCGATAACGGTGATGGTACCGGGACATTCAACTGGACCCCGACTTTCCTGCAATCAGGGCCATACACGGTTACGTTCTATGCCACCGATGATTCTTCTGCGGTTGATTCGGAAATCGTAACGATAAATATCATCGAAGCCGGCAACCAGTTGCCGATTCTGGCCGCGATCGGCCCGAAATCGGCCGATGAAAATGTTAATATCAATTTCACGGTCAGCGCCACCGATATAGAATCGACTCCGACTATAACCACTTCCCTGCTTCCTACCGGCGCGACAATTACGGCTGCCGGAACGGGCACCGAGACATTTAACTGGACACCCGATTTTGGGCAGTCCGGAATTTATAATATTACATTTTATGCCGCCGATGATTCTACCGCGGTTGATTCCGAGGTGGTTACATTTACCATTAATCAGGTCAATCTCCCGCCGGTTCTGGCGGCGATTGGAAATAAAATTGTTGACGAAGGCGTCAATCTGAATTTCACCGTCTCGGCCACCGATCCGGATGGTACAATTCCGACTCTGACGACATCGGCGCTCCCGTCCGGTGCAACATTCAGCAGCACGGGCACAGGAACCGAGACATTCATCTGGACACCTGATTTCACCCAAGCGGGGCCATATTCGATCACATTCTATGCAACTGATGATTCGCTCGTCGTCGATTCGGAAGTAATATCCATAACCGTCAATCAGGTTAACCTCCCGCCGGTTCTGGCCGCGATCGGCCCAAGATCAGTTACCGAAGGGGTCAATCTGAGTTTTGGTATTTCGGCCGGTGATGCCGATGGTTTCATACCGGTATTGACAAGTTCCTCATTACCTTCTGGTGCATCATTCAGTGATAATGGAAACGGCACCGGCACCTTCGGCTGGACACCGGTCTTCAATCAGTCCGGTATATATACCGTTACATTCTATGCGACCGATGATTCTTTGGCGGTTGATTCCGAAGTTGTGACGATAACCGTCGTTGAGGCCGGCAACCAGACTCCGGTGCTGGCCGCAGTCGGGAATAAATTTATCAGTGAAGGTGTCAACCTGAATTTCAATGTTTCCGCGACCGATGCGGATTCGACAACCCCGGCATTGACAACCTCGGCTCTGCCTTCCGGCGCCGGCTTTACCGATAACGGCAACGGCACCGCCAATTTCACCTGGACGCCCAACTTTACGCAGGCAGGCGCTTATAGCGTGACATTCTATGCCTCGGATGGTGTTGCCACCGATTCCGAGCAGATATACATAAACGTTTTTGAAACCGGCAACCAGGCTCCGGTCTGGACGACCATCGGCAATCGGTCAACCACCGAGGGCGTCAATCTTAATTTTGGCGTCACCGCGTCCGATCCCGATGGAACCAATCCGGTTATGACGACGACGGCGCTGCCTTCCGGCGCAACGTTTGTGGACAATCATAACGGCACCGGTACATTTAACTGGACACCCGGATTTACGCAATCAGGATCGTACAATATTTCCTTCTATGCCACCGATGGTGTCTATTCCGATACCGATTTGGTAACCATTACCGTCAACGAAGCCGGTAATCAGACACCGGTTCTGGCCGCTATCGGCCCGAAATCAACGACGGAAAATGTGAACCTCAGTTTTGGTGTCTCAGCGAGTGATGCCGATTTGACCATCCCGCATCTGACAACGTCTTCGTTGCCCATCGGGGCCGTCTTTACTGATAATAATAATGGGACCGGAAGCTTCAGCTGGATACCGACCTTCCTCCAGTCCGGCATCTATAGTGTAACCTTCTATGCTACCGACGATACCGCGGCGGTCGATTCCGAAGTGGTCACGATTACTGTTAATGACGGCGGCAACCAATTGCCGATTCTGGCGGCGATTGGAGCGCGGTCCACAAATGAAAATACCAATTTGAACTTTATAATTTCCGCTACCGATATAGAATCAACCCCGAGTCTGACGACATCGACTCTACCTGCTGGTGCCGTTTTTGTCGATAATGGAAATGGCACAGGTGCCTTCAACTGGACACCGACCTTCCTGCAGTCCGGTACTTATGATGTTACCTTCTACGCCACCGATGACTCGCTGGCGGTTGACTCGGAGAAAATCACGATTTCGGTCAATGAAGCGGGCAATCAGCTGCCGATTCTGGCCGCAATCGGAACCCAGACAACTACCGAAAATGTCAATCTAAGTTTTGGCGTATCGGCCACTGATATTGAATCGACCCCGGCTTTGACAACATCGACCCTTCCGACCGGAGCCGGTTTCACCGACAATGGCAATGGCACAGGTGCCTTCACCTGGACGCCGACCTTCCTCCAGTCCGGTATTTACAATGTTACCTTCTATTCGACCGATGACTCGCTGGCCGTGGATTCCGAAGAAGTTACCATAACCGTGACTGAATTCGGCAACCAGTTACCGGTTCTGGCCGCAATCGGTGACCGATCAACAACCGAGAATGTGAATCTGAACTTTGGTATTTCAGCCAGTGATATAGAATCGACTCCGGCTTTGACAACGTCGATCCTTCCGGCCGGTGCTGGATTCACCGATAATGGCAATGGCACCGGATCATTTACCTGGACGCCGACTTTCCTGCAATCAGGAGCATATGATGTCACTTTCTATGCGACCGATGATTCGCTGGCGGTCGATTCGGAAACCATTACCGTTACCGTGATCGAAGCGGGCAATCAGCTGCCGATCCTGGCCGCGATTGGTGCGCAGTCAACCACCGAAAATATAAATCTGAGTTTTGGTATATCCGCCACCGATATAGAATCGACTCCGACTTTGACGACATCGGCACTTCCTGCCGGCGCTGGATTCACCGATAATGGCAATGGCACAGGTGCCTTCAGTTGGACACCGACCTTCCTCCAGTCCGGTATTTATAATGTTACCTTCTATGCCACCGATGACTCGCTGGCGGTTGATTCGGAAACAATTACAATCAATGTCATCGAAGCGGGCAACCAGTTACCGATACTGGCCGCAATCGGGGCGCAGTCAACAACCGAAAATATCAATTTGAGTTTTGGTGTCTCAGGCACCGATATAGAATCAATCCCGACTTTGACGACCTCGGCACTTCCTGCCGGAGCCGCTTTTGTCGATAATGGAAATGGCACAGGAACCTTCGACTGGACGCCGACCTTCTTGCAGTCCGGCACTTATGATGTTACCTTCTATGCCACCGATGACTCGCTTGCGGTCGATTCGGAGACAATTACCGTTACCGTGATCGAAGCGGGCAATCAGCTGCCGATCCTGGCCGCGATTGGTGCGCAGTCAACCACCGAAAATATAAATCTGAGTTTTGGCATATCCGCCACAGATATAGAATCAACTCCGATCCTGACCACGTCGGCACTTCCTGCCGGCGCCGCCTTCGTCGATAATGGAAATGGCACAGGTGCCTTCGACTGGACACCGACCTTCCTGCAGTCGGGCACTTATTTTGTGACCTTCTATGCGACGGATGATTCCTCGGCTGTTGATTCGGAAGTGGTGACCATTAATGTTACCGAATTCGGCAACCAGTTGCCGATTCTGGCGACTATCGGGAATAAATCGACCACCGAGAATGTCAATTTGAATTTTGGTATCTCCGCTACTGATATAGAGTCAGTACCTGCTTTGATGACATCGGCGCTTCCTGCCGGTGCCGGCTTTGTCGATAATGGAAATGGCACAGGGTCGTTTGACTGGACGCCGACCTTCCTCCAGTCCGGTATTTACAATGTTACCTTCTATGCCACCGATGACTCGCTGGCGGTTGATTCGGAAACAATTACAATCAATGTCATCGAAGCGGGCAACCAGTTGCCGATACTGGCCGCAATCGGGGCGCAGTCAACTACCGAAAATGTCAATTTGAGTTTTGGTGTCTCAGGCACCGATATAGAATCAATCCCGACTTTGACGACCTCGGCACTTCCCGCCGGCGCCGCCTTTGTCGATAATGGAAATGGCACAGGTGCCTTCGACTGGACGCCGACCTTCCTGCAGTCCGGCACTTATGATGTCACCTTCTATGCTACCGATGACTCGCTGGCGGTTGATTCCGAAACTATTACCATTACCGTTATTGATGGCGGCAACCAGTTGCCGATTCTGACCGCGATCGGTGCGCAGTCAACGACTGAAAATATAAACTTGAATTTTAGCGTATCTGCCACCGATATAGAGTCAATCCCAACCCTGACCACATCGGCTCTGCCGACCGGCGCCGCCTTTGTCGATAATGCAAATGGCACAGGTGCCTTCAGCTGGACCCCGACCTATCTGCAGACCGGTATTTACATGGTGACTTTCTATGCCACCGATGATTCGCTGGCGGTTGATTCGGAAACGATAACAATAACCGTAATTGAAGCCGGCAACCAGTTGCCGATTCTGGCGGCAATCGGGTCGCAGACAACGACGGAAAATGTCAATCTGGCCTTCGGCATCTCGGCCACTGACATCGAATCGACTCCGACCCTGACAACATCGGCACTTCCTGCCGGCGCCGCCTTTGTCAATAATGGAAATAGCACCGGTGCCTTCGACTGGACACCGACCTTCCTGCAGTCGGGCACGTATTTCGTGACCTTCTATGCGACTGATGATTCATCGGCCGTTGATTCGGAAGTGGTAACCATCACCGTCAATGACGGCGGCAACCAGTTGCCGATTTTGACCGCAATAGGTTCGCAATCAACAAATGAAAATGTTAATTTAAGCTTTGGTGTTTCCGCCACCGATATAGAATCGATTCCGACCCTGACGACCTCGGCACTTCCTGCCGGCGCCGCCTTTGTCGATAATGGAAATGGCACAGGTGCCTTCGACTGGACGCCGACCTTCCTGCAGTCCGGTACATATGATGTCACTTTCTATGCCACCGATGACTCGCTGGCGGTCGATTCGGAGACGATTACCATCACGGTTATCGAGGGCGGCAACCAGTTGCCGATTCTGGCGTCAATCGGTGCGCAATCGACGACTGAAAATATAAACTTGAATTTTAGCGTATCTGCCACCGATATAGAGTCAATCCCAACCCTGACAACTTCGACGCTTCCGGTTGGCGCCGGCTTTACCGACAACAGTAACGGCACCGGTACCTTTAACTGGACGCCGACCTTCCTGCAGTCGGGCACTTATGATGTCACTTTCTATGCCACCGATGATTCGCTGGCAGTTGATTCGGAAACGATAACAATAACCGTAATTGAAGCCGGCAACCAGTTGCCGATTCTGGCGACAATCGGTTCGCAGACAACGACCGAAGATGTTAATTTGAATTTTGGTATCTCTGCGACGGATATAGAGTCAATACCGGTTCTGACTACATCAACTCTGCCGCTCGGCGCCGGTTTTGTCGATAACGGCAACGGCACCGGAACCTTCGACTGGACGCCGCTGTTCACACAGGCCGGCCTTTACAGTGTTACCTTCTATGCCACCGATGATTCATCAGCGGTTGACTCCGAGGTTGTCAGCATAACCGTGAGCGATGCCGGCAACCAGGCGCCGGTCCTCAGTCCGATCGGGCCGAAAGTTATCGATGAAAATGTTAATCTCAATTTTGGTGTCTCGGCGGTCGATGCCGACAGCACGTTCCCGGCTTTGAGCACGTCAACCTTGCCGTTCGGCGCGGTCTTTACCGATAACAATGACGGCACCGGCGTCTTCGACTGGACACCTGACTATACGCAATCAGGAATCTATGATATAACCTTCTATGCCGATGACGGCATTGCGATTGACAGCGAGCTTGTGACCATTACGGTCAATCATGTCAATCTGCCGCCGGTGGCCAGTGCCGGACCGGATCAGTTCGATGTCTATGTCAATTCGACCGTCTTCCTCGACGGCAACAACTCGAGCGACTTCGACTCCGACCCGCTGACATACAGCTGGGTGCAGGTGAGTGGCGCCTCGGTGACCCTGTCCGACCCGACCAATCCGTCACCGAGCTTTATGCCGCCGATGCCGGACAGCTACCTGTTCGAGCTGACGGTTTATGACGGCGCCCTGTTCTCGCTGCCGGATACGGTCTTGGTGACGGCCATCAATGCTTCGCCGCCCCAGGCCATATCTGATCTGGCCGCGGTGATTAATGCCGATGCCATCGATCTGTCATGGAGCGAAATAACGCTTGACACCGACGGTATCCCCACGACGGTCGCCGGATATATAATCTATCGCGATACGACGGCCTATTTCACACCGGAGCCAGCCGACTCTATCGGTACCACCGATCCGTTGACTTTAACCTTTACCGACTTTAATATTAACGGGGTCAATGTCGTCGGCGATACCTTGCATCAATATTTCTATGTCGTGGTGGCCTTCGACATTTACGGAAACAGATCGGATGTTTCCAACCGTGTCGGCGAGTATGATTATCAGATCATTGTCACGGCGACGACCGATTTCAATTTGGTTTGCGTTCCTTTCGAGAATACCGGCATCACCAACGCCGTTCAGTTGATTACGGCCATTGGCAGCAGCAATGTCAATACGGTCAATAATTATCAGAGCGCTTCGCAAAATTTCGAGTCGCGCTTTGCAGCCGGCTTTGGTGTCAATTTCGCGGTTGTTCCGGGCGGTGTTTATCAGGTCAACGCCGCCGCGGCGACAATCTTCTCCGTGGCCGGTTCTGTCCCTGCCCCGGGAAGCATCAGCTATTCACTGGTGACGACGTCGACAACCGACTTCAGCTTCCTGTCGATACCGTTTGACAGGGAGGCCGATTTTATGAGGGCGCAGGATGTGCTGAATAATTTACCAGGAAGTTTCAATACGCTTAATAGATATATTGCGGGCTCGCAGAGTTATGAATCACGCTTTGCGGCCGGATTCGGAGTCAATTTCCCGGTCAAGCCGGGCAAACCGTATCAGGCCAATGCCGCGCAAGTTGACGTTTTTCCCGGACCATAGGAAGAGGAAAGGAGAAAAATGATGATGAATAAAATAGTTTTTTACATATCTGGAGGTGCCGACGTGCATTTCAAAAAGTCAAAACGCAAAATACCAAAGTGGCTATATCTGCTGTTGGTTATGTTACTTCTATATTCATCTTCAGCCTTTGCGCAGGGGTCCATATTCGGAACGGTGGCCAATTCCAATGCGACAACCCCGGTCAACGGCGAAGTCAATTTCTATGGATTTCTCGGTGATACCGATGAAGAAGTTCGCCTTGAAACTTCCATCGGTGCGGGCTATGACGCCGGCAACTGGTTCGATGATTTCCAGAATTATTTGACCGAGGCCCCCGGGATTCCATACGATTATTATTTCTATAATGTTGCCAACGGCGAAGGAGCAGTCTTATCCAAACTGATACCCAATAACTCCTTCCAGCAGGAAAATATAACCCTTGGTCCGGTAACCTGGCCGGTAAGACCGACCGGTTTGGCCGGGAGAGCTGTTTCCGGCTCGTCGGTGATAGTCACCTGGAACCATATGGCAGGGCAGACATATCATGTCTACCGCAGGCCCTCGACCTCAAGCGGCTCGTTCTTCAGAATCGACGCTCCATCCGGTTCACTGGCTAATCCCGGGACTGCCGACAGTTTCTTTGTCGATAATACCGTCAACGGCACCGACAGTTACACCTATATGGTAATTGCGCAGAATGGTTCGGGCATTCTCGGCCCGCATTCCGACCTGATGACCGTCAACTCCGCTCTGGTCGAACCACCGAACGTGGCATCAGTCATTCCCAGTTCCGGTTCCTATGTCGGCGGCACGGCCGTAACGATTAACGGAAGCAATTTCGATATCAACGGCGCTGCAGTAGCTATCGGCGGAGCTTCACTGGTTTCGACCGTGGTGGTTTCGCCTTATCGGATCACCGGTATCACACCGCCCGGAACAGCCGGACTGGCGGACATCGTCGTCACCAATACCGCATCAGGGCTTCCTTCCTCGCCGCTGGTCAGCGGATACACTTATTTGGCTAATTCGGCGCCGGTCCTGACTGCTATCGGCCCGCGGAATGTTGTTGAGGCGGTTAATTTAAATTTCACTGTGACTGCGACTGATTCCGATAGCGATCCGCTGATTATCTATACCTCCGCCCTGCCGGGTGCGGCCACGTTTATTGACAACGGCAATGGAACCGGGACCTTCGACTGGACGCCCGGATTCACCGAGGCCGGAGTATACCCTGTGACATTCTATGTTACCGATAATATCGATACTGTCTCTGAGCTGGTTGACATAACCGTTACCGATGCCGGCAATCAGCCGCCGGTGCTCGCGGCCATCGGCCCGCGGTCGGTTGTCGAAGGTGGGAATTTGAACTTCGCCATCAGCGCCACCGATCCTGATGGAATTCCGCCGTCATTGTCAGCCACCGATGTTCCGACCAATGCCACCTTCACCGATAACGGCGATGGTACCGGTGTCTTTGACTTCAATCCCGACCTCACTCAGGCCGGAACGTATTCCGTCACCTTTAAGGCTTTCGACGGCGCTTTAGTCGATTCGGAAGTCGTTCAGATAGATGTTGTTACTACCAACCAGCCGCCGGTTCTGGCCGCAATCGGACCTCGCGCAACCGATGAGCAGGTCAATCTCAATTTCGCGGTTACGGCGACAGATGGCGATAGCGATCCTCTGGTCTTGTCCACTTCGGCGCTGCCGGGAACCGCTACCTTTATCGATAACGGCGACGGCACTGGCACCTTCGACTGGACACCGGGATTCACCGAAGCCGGCCTCTATCCGGTGACATTCTATGTTTCTGATAATATTGATATTGATTCCGAGTTAGTTAATATAACGGTCAATGATGCCGGCAATCAGGTGCCGGTTCTGGTCGCCATCGGCGCGAAGTTTGTGTCTGAGGGCGGCAACCTGACATTTAATGTCAGCGCGACCGATCCTGATGGTACCATCCCCGGGCTTATTGCCGAATCGATACCGACCAATGGCGGTTTCGTGGACAATGGCGACGGCACCGGGACCTTTACCTTTGATCCCAACTTCAATCAGGCCGGCGTTTACAATGTCCTGTTCTATGCCTCCGATGGCTCTCTGGCCGACTCGGAACTGGTCGCGATCAGTGTTACCGAATCGGGCAACCAGCCGCCGGTTATGAGCATTGTCAATGACACGACTATTTTCGAGGGTGATTCGCTGGTAATAGTGGTTACGGCTACCGATCCCGATGGTTCCGGCGTGAATCTTACGGCCAACACCACCATGTTAAATTACAACTTTGTTGACAGCGGTAATGGTGTCGCTGTTTTCCGCTATCATGCCACTTATCTCGATGCCGGCCAGGATACGATCTGGTTTGCGGCCTTTGATTTCCAAAGTCCTCCGGCCGTATCCACCAATGAGGTGCTGGTAACTATTACCGATGTCAACCGGCCGCCGGTTATTGAACCGGCCGGGCCTTTTGGTGTGGTGGTCGATGAAACGCTGACCTTTACAATTACTGCTTCCGACTCCACCGATCCGGTCGCCGCTCATCGACTCTTCCTGACGGCTGTCGGCACGCCCGCCCATGCCAGTTTTGTCGATCATGCCAATAACACCGGAACCTTTACTTTTACACCTGATTCGACTCAAACCGGCGTCATCAGTGTGACCTTTATTGCTACCGACATGGGTGCCCCGCAGCTGACGGCGACTCTGCCGGTAACGATCACCATCGTTCTGGAGAACCGCCCGCCGGTCCTGGTGGTAGGCAGTGCCTTCACTGTCTGGGAAGGCGGAACTCTCGACATTCCGGTCTCGGCGACCGACCCCGACGGCGGCTTCCCGCAATTGAGTGTTTCAAAGGCTCCGGCCAATTCGTCATTCGTCGATAATGGCGACGGCACCGGGATGTTTACCTTTAGTCCCGCCTACACTCAGGCCGGGCTTTATGGAATCGTCGTCCAGGCCTATGACGGCATTGACGTCACCAAGAAAAATGTTCTGATTCAGGTTTATGAAGCGGGCAACCAGGAACCGGTTATTGATCCGATTACAAGCCCGAATGTCGTCGAAACGGATACCATGACAATTGCCATCAATGCGACTGATCCCGATGGCACGATACCGACTCTGACAGTTGATTCGCTGCCCACATTTGCAACCTTTACCAACCATGGTGACGGCACGGGAAGTATCTTCATTCAGCCCGGTTTTACCGATTCCGGAACCTATAATGTATATATAATGGCCGCCGATGCCGAGTTCGTCGATACCATCATTGTTGTTATTGTCATTACCGATGCCGGCCCGCAGCCGCCATCATTGACACCGGTGAGCGCCATTACCGGCTCTGAGAATTCCGTGATTACTTTCAATGTCACTTCTTCGGACGTGGATATGGTTCCGCCGACATTGACTGCCAGCGGGCTCCCGACCGGGGCGACATTCACCGACAACGGCGATTTTACAGGAAGATTCAACTGGACCACGAGCTATTATACTGCCGGAAATTATACCGTCAAAATAGTCGCTACCGATTCGGATGATCCCGGTTTGCAGGATTCTATATTTGTTAGTATTACGGTTACCGATTTGAATCAACCTCCGCTGATTGCGATTGACCCTGATATTTTGACTTATAATATTTTTGAGGGTGATGTCATTAGTATAACCGTGCTGACTCTGGATCGTGACAGCACTATTCCAAGTGTTGGCGTGTATACGTCAACTTCGACATATGTGACAAACATGACATTTGTCGACAATGGTAACGGGACCGGATCCTTCAGTTTTGCGCCCGATTATACTCAGGGAAATTCGTCGAATCCTGTCATTCCCGTGATCTACTATATTGCATTTATGGCAGTTGATGAGATATACACTGCGGATACTACCGTAATTGATCCTGTAAAAATAAATGTATTTAACAGGAACCAAAAGCCGGTGCTTCAGGTCCAGTACCTGGGATCGACTCTGACAGGCGACACTCTTAATTTCTCCGTCCTCGAGGGCGGTACGCTTACTTTCGAAGTCATCTCGTCCGATCCTGACGGTGGCCTGCCGGCGCTTCGTGGCGAAAACCTGCCGGTCAATTCCTATTTTACCGGTATCTTTGTCTATCGCAAAACCTTCCAATTCTATCCCAATTTCACCCAGGCCGGTATCTATAATGTCAGATTTATTGCCTCGGATGGTGTTTCCGAAGATACCCTGGTGGGCCATATAACGGTGGTCGAGGCCGGCAATCAGGCGCCGATCTTCATGGCCGAACTGCCGGATACCATCGTGACCGTGGTCGATTTCACACATGTCGATGTCCTTCATGCGATGGATCCCGAGGGCGGGTCATGTACATTCTCCATCGATAACCTGATTCCATACGCTACATTTGTCGATTCCGGCAACGGGACCGCCGCCTTCACTTTTGTTCCCAATATGACTCAGACCGGGACCTCATACACGGTCAATTTCACCGTTACCGATAACCTTGGCGGAAGCAATGTTATGACTGCCACTTACAGGGTAATTCAGACCTTGCGCGGTGACGCCAATACCGACAATCTGCTAAATCTGATGGATGTTTTGTTTATTATTAACTACTTGTACAAGGCCGGAGATGCGCCGGTTTCCAGTGAGGCGGCCGATGCCAATTATGACACTGCTCTCAACCTGCTGGATGCCATTTATCTGGTGAATTACTTCTACAAATCGGGGCCGCCTCCGCCGCAATAATTTAGTATATAAGACCTCTTTACTTCCGGACCGTCCGCATCTGCGGGCGGTCTTTTTTTTGGCCCAAAAGACAGATTCTTTATTGGGGAAAAAGAATTAATACCTTGACAAAAGAACCACTTCTGATTATTTTAATGTTGCTACAAGGGTTTTTGGAATTATAGACAAATTTGACTGTACGACGGTTTTACCCGTATAGCCTCACTTGCTGTACACTCGTTAAGTGATTTAATGTATTGTAAACATCTGACGCTATAATTATATGCTGGGCAATATCTTAATTTATGCTTCAGCATATCGAAACGGGAACGTATTGGTTAATGTGACCAATGATAATTGCACAATAAATGTAGTTGGTTATTGTCATAAACGTCTATGTGTTCTTTGAGGAGGTGAGATCCGGGAAAATAAGTTCTTTTTGTAAAAATTTTCTGTTCGGGATTCAATCTCGAAATCGTTTTGAAAAAATCCAAAAATGCCTTGAGGAATTTAGGGATTCAATTGGGAATTTGTAAAAAATTTGAAAGGAGCAAGAACATGACAAGGAATCTTTGGACGATTCTTTTCCTCTCCTTGTTGATCTTTGCTTTGCTGTCCGTTACTGCCTTCGGTATGCACGAGTCCAAGAAGAATCATGGTCCCAAACTGACACCGGCCAGTTCGCTTCCGAAGTACAAACTGGCAGGGGCCGAGAGAGATCTGGATTATGTTTATAATCCCGGCGGAACCCAGTCTCTGGGTTTTGATGAGGTTAATGCGGCCTCTCCGGGTAAGGTGGTTGGTTATACGACTTATGACTATCAGTCCAACGGTCGTATGAACCGCCAGGTCGATTGGCGTGGCACCGAAATGGTTCATTTTGCCTGGATGAAGTCACTGACCCGCATCCTGGGTGATGACCGCGGTACCGGCTATGAAGCTTGGGACGACCAGACCGGTGATTTTTCACAGGCCGGCGTCGGCGGCGGTTGCGATATTCATCCTCGCCTTGGACAGGGCATCAACTATTCCGGATATGTCGGACTTGATGTCGGTACGACCGGAAAGGTTAATATCAGCAACCATCACGAAGAGGGCGCTGGCTACTCATCGACTCTCTGGTATGACTTTTTCCCGGGCGGCTGTTTCTTCTCACCGCATAAGAGCCGCATTCCGGATTCATTTTATGCCTATCCTGCTTTGGAGCACACCGGCGATCCGGAATATATCTGGCCGAACCATGAATATCATGTTTTTGGCGGCGATACGGTAACCCATCTTATTGCCCAGCAGGGTAATACCCAGGGTTCCAGCGGTATCGCTTATTTCCGCAGAGTCGGCAGCGATACTCTGGGTGCCTGGTCATATCCTCCGATGATGGTCGATACCGTTGATGACCTCGGTGAAATAGTGACTGCTTCACGCGTCAGCGGCAAAGTCTGTCTGGTCTGGATTGCCAACCTTCCCGCTGTCACCGGTGGCGGCGAGTCGGTCACCCGCGGCAGCCAGAGAGAAAATGATATTTATTATATGACTTCAACCAACATGGGCGCCTCCTGGGGTTCCAAGATCAATATCACCAAGAGTGACTCTTCGGTGGTTGGATGGCGCGCGCATTGCGACTTGTCAGCCTTGATCGGCACCGATGACAAATTGCATGTTATCTGGGACGCTTTCGCATGGTCACCGGTCAATGGCGGCAGTTTCCAGGGCTGGCCGACAGCCGGCCGTCTTTGGCATTGGGACGAGACCACCGATGAAAAGCGTACCATCAAGGATTTCTCGAGTTGGGCTCCTCCGGAAGATGGAACCTGGTGCTATGGTGGTGCCTGGAACGAAATGTCGGTTGTCAAAATGCAATTGTCCGAATGCGACGGCAAATTCTATGCGGTATTCGTGCAGTTTAACGATTATAATGCCGGCATTTACGACGATTGTCATAAAGATGCCACCAACTTTGGTTCGGTTTCGGGAACGGCCAACGGCGAGCTCCATATCTCGGTTTCCGACAATGGCGGATATAACTGGGATATCTCCCGTAACCTGACCAATACCTATACCCCGCTCTGCGATACTACCGGGGCCGTCCTCTGCGAGGCTGACAACTGGCCGTCGATCGCAAGATTCGGTATGCAGGTTGTCTCCGGCGATTTCACCGACGCCACCATAGTTGATCCGTCGGGCGGATATACCGGAGATTATTTCCTTGATGTCTTTTATGTAAATGACAGACATCCGGGCGGGGCCGTCCAGGATAAGGCGATCTGGACCTATAACCCGTTGAAATGGTTCCGCGTTCCCTGCGTTGATCCGGTTCCGAATCCGGTGCTGTCCATTTCTCCTGCGACGATTGACGATCCCACCTGGACAAAACCGAGCATTCCGCTCGATACCGTCATTAAACTGGAGAACGTCGGTAATGCCGTGCTGCATGTGACCTCGATTTCCGCCAACTATATCACCCCCGGTTATACCGGCTGGATCAGTGTTGGCAACAGCGGCCCGCTTACCATTTCTCATCTGTCGCCCAACTTCTATGAGCTTTCCGTAACGCTTAATGCCGGCGGTGTCGTTACTACCGACGGTGTTGGTTTGGAAGGCGAACTGATTATTGATTCCGATGCGGCCGGCAAATCGCTGTTCCACTTCCCGATTTATCTGATTGTGGCCGACACCGTTCAGTTCCCGGAGAAGGCTGTCATCAGAACCGATTGCCTCAGCATTAGCATCAACAATGCCGGTAATATCGGTGACGGCGGCAATTATCCCACCGGTGGTGTCAACATGAGCTACTTCAGTGATTGCGATACCACGGCTAACGTGGCCGGGCAGGATGACAATATCAGTGTTTATCTGTATGAGGCCAGTCCGTTTATCCTGCGGATAAACCAGGCCGGTGACACCATCCTGAACTATTACATGTTCGATACCGATTGGCTTTCCAAATACGCCATGCGTCCCACTGAGGGTCTCCTTATTGATTCCACTTCTTATGCCGACTACAATTATGGTTATACCGGAAAGTACCTGACCAAAGACTCGGCCATTGGCGTCGAGGTTGAGTACTTCGCCCCGACCACTCCCGTGGACTGCGATTTCATCGTTATGAAAGAGAGATTCTATATCAACAAAGGCGGCAACCTTAACAATGTTATCATCGGCGATATCTTTGACTGGGATATTCCTTCCGATTCCGGCGTTGAAAACGGTTCCGGCTTTGATCGCGGTACCGGCACAACCAGTCGCGACCTGATGTACTGCTATGGCGCCGAATATGACGCCGACAGTATTGAAAATAACGACTGTATCCTGGCCGATCAGCGTGTCGGTGGTATGGCCTTCTATAACGGCTTTAGAGCGCCGTGGTACGAAGGTTCACCGGTTGTTTATGGCGTTGACAGTCTTGAAAATCCGGCTGGTCCGTGGTGGACTCATATCAACGATGATTGGGTCGGTCCTACCGGTGATTTTGTCGCCGGACAGCTGTACAAAAAGGTCAAAGCGATGGGCAGTTCCTGGGAAACCTGGGAAGCAACCAACCCGTCGATGGAAGATTCGCTGTATCAGGATCTGAATATGGTTTCGGTCTTCGGTACATTTAATCTTAAGACGACCGATACGCTTGTCTTCGTCAAGATTCTTGCGGCCGAGAAGAGTGGCGGTGTTTCCGACCTCCAGGCTACTATCGACAGAGCTCGCGCCTGGATCGCCGCGAGACCGGATATCTTCAGTTGGCCGAGTCGTTCAGAAGCACTGTGCTGCTGTAATCTTCCGGGCGATGCCAACAACAATGGTGCCGTCAACATTCTTGACGTAACCTATACGATCGGTTACCTTTACAAGGGTGGCAATCCTCCGCCGTGTCCGGCCGAGGCTGATGCCAACGGCAACTGCACGATTAATATTCTTGACGTGACTTATACCATTGGTTACCTGTACAAGGGCGGTGCGGCACCCAAGTGTCCGACCCCGCCATGTGCTTTGTGTACCGGTATATAGAAACGGATTACTGAATGTTGCCTTAAATCTGAATTAAAGATTTTGGCAGCAGAATTTACGCTGTAATTAAACCGGGGGGCCGCTAACAACGGCTCCCCGGGAATTTTGAACCACGCAAGAGAGACATTAAAAGGGGATCATTTTACTCGCTTGTTTTATTTGAGAGATTAAATAATTTTCCGATATAGTAACAAAGCCAAATTAGTAGAAACAACTTGATAAATCAGTTGTTAATAACAGATAGGGGTGGTTCTTTGCCGCCTTTTAAGTCGAAAATAAGTGTTTGAAATAAATTTGAAAAAATGGTGTTAAGATAGGTCTTTAACCGGAGAATTAGACATGAGGAAAAGAGCTAAGTTCCTCCCTGCCATCCTTTTAGTGACCCTCACATGTTTTCTTACAGCCGCCTCGCTTGAAGCCAGGTTCATGGATAATCAAACCGGCAACGGCGCCAAAGTTATGCCGGGACGGCTTGAAGTGCAATTCGAAACCGATGTGCTGCCCGATAAGTTGTCGGCGTCGATTGATAAAGTTGGTTTCGGAATACCAATCCTGGATAATACTCTTGAAGAGATCGAGGTCTACCAGGTAAACAGAATGTTCCCGGGACATAATGAGGACAAAGATAATTTCGGCAATGTCAATATGTCGAAATTTTATGAAATTATTTTTCCGGAAGAAAAAGACTTGCAGGCGGTTATTGATAAATTGCTGCAGAACCCTTACGTCAGAACCGCCGAACCGGTTTATATTTTACCGATCCGCGGGTGGATTCCCAATGACCCCAGTTTCAATCTTCAATGGGGCGTCAAAATAATCCAGGATACTCTTGCCTGGGGAATAGAAAAGGGCTCGGATACCGCCAAGATTGCCATAATTGACACCGGCGTTATGTTTAACCATGTCGATTTGAAAGATAATATCTGGGTCAATCCTGGTGAGGATCTTGACGGCGACATGATCGTGTTTGATGTCGATGATTCGAATATGGTCGATGACGATGGAAACGGTTATGACGACCTTATCGGATACGACTTTTTCACCGGATTCAGCGGGGCCACCTGTTATGATGCCGACTGCAGTATTCCCGATAATAAGCCGTCCGATTATGACGGGCACGGAACGCATGTGGCCGGAATTGCGGCCGCCGTAAGCAACAATGGCTACGGCGTCGCCGGTGTTGCCGGCGGCTGGGGGGGCGGCAAGGGCCCCAATGCCGGTGCCCGCATTATGTGTCTTCGGGTCGGCGGCTACGGCTACACGCCGGAGGCCGGTTATACCGGTTATGTTAACAGCGCCAACGTGGCCACCGCCATTGACTATGCCGTTACTGCCGGGGCCTGTGTCATGAACTGCAGTTTCGGCACAAGTCAGTCAACCGCCATGACCGCGGCTCTTCGTCGGGCCGACAGCGCCGGTATTCCGGTGATTCATGCGGCCGGCAATGACGGAGCCGACAATCCCGACTATTATGATACCTGGGAAGATCCTTTTGGAGCCGGCCATCCGCTGTTCATATCGGTGGCTTGGACCAACTCTGATGACAGGAAAAATACCTGGTCAAATTATGGGACGTGGGTCGATCTTTGTGCTCCAGGCACCAATATTTATAATACTTTCTGTAATTTCGGCGCGGAGACTTATGCTTCGTTAAGCGGCACTTCCATGGCCGCACCGCATGTGGCCGGTGTCGTGGCCTTAATCAAGTCGCATATGCCGGACTATGGTTATGATGAAATAATGCCCCTGATTTTGAACAATACCGATGATATGTACAGTGAACCGCTCTGGCTTCAGGGTAAACTCGGTTCGGGAAGGCTTAACGCTTACAAAGCGTTGCAAAATCTTCCCACCGCCGCTTTCAGCGCCGGACCGGTATTAAAGGGCGGAGCGCCTCTGGCGGTCGATTTTGTCGATGAGTCACCCAATTCGCCGACCACATGGAGTTGGGATTTTGGTGACGGAGGATCATCATTGGGTCAAAATCCGAGCCACACTTATTATGATTATGGTCTGAAAACCGTTTCCTTGACTGTTGACGATGCCAACGGAACCGCGACTGAAACTCAGAAAAACCTTGTCATGGTCACCGCCGACACCCTGCGGATAGCTTCCCTTTCGACCCAGCCGAATAACAGTATTGTGGTTCCGGTCTATCTGGATAACAAATATTTGAACAGCTCGATCATGTTCCCCTTCAAAATCAGGCGTCCCAATGGACAACCGCCGGCATACCCGGCATATGTCAGATTTGACTCGGCTTCCGTAGTCGGTCTGCGCACCGAGTATTTTGACCAGGTCAAAAATATCTATTTCGACCCGGTCGGCCAGCGTTTTATGATCAGCATGCTTCCCAATACCACCACTCCCGGCTCCAGTTATTTGCCGGCCGATACCGGCGTTATTTTGAAGCTGTATTTCTATATCGGAAATCCGCCCTCGAACGAAGTCTTAACCATTTCGGACACCACGCTTTCCGGACGTATTCTGGAACTGGGATCGGTGGTGAGTAATTATGTTCCGGTTAAGATTGCGGGGCAGATATCGGTTGCTGCTTGTGATCGGGGAGATGCCGACTTTAGCGGCACCATCAACATTCTTGACGTGACATTTCTAATCAATTACCTATACAAAGGCGGCCCGGCGCCCGACTTATATTGCGGCGATGCCAACGCCAGCGGAACCATGAATATTCTGGATGCGACCTATCTTATAAGTTATTTATATAAAGGCGGTCCCCCACCTCCGTTGTGATTGCCGGTTTTTACGTATTTTTTGCAGTTGATCGATTTTTTTGTTGACGGAATTTATATCAGATTGTATAATCTGTGATTAAACAGATATTGGGTAAATATGCCTAAACTATTGATGGCCAATAGAGGGAGGTGAGACAGGGACTTTATTGATAACGCTATCTTAAATTTGCTTCGCAGGGAGGCGTTTTTTAGCAATCTTTAAAATTCGATTAATCCTTTAGCGCCTCTGGTCAGTCTTTATATAATGACCGTGTTAAAGGCAAAGGTTAGTCGAAAACTTGGGTGAGGAACAAAAATAATCTGCCAACATAGGAGTTAAAAGCATGAAACGAAATTTGATGTTATTATTTGCTGTCGCGGTAATCTTTCTTTCATTTGGAGTCGCCAATGCGGCCACGACCATTACGGCGAAAGTCGAGCCTCTGATTGATGGGAAAATCGCCCTGAATGATACAATCGCCGTCAAGATTTATTTCTTTAATGATTATGGTGAGCATGCAGGCGGAAGTATTCCATTTGCTCTGTTTGAGAAAGATGGCAACCCGATGAATGTTCAGTATATCGGTACCGGAACCAAGGCTCCCATAGATTATCGGGGCTCCACGGTGACCGAGACATTTATTTCGGAGTCGGCCGCCTGGCCCGGTTACTTCAATGTTTATGACGATTACACCGGCATTGGTTGTGACGCAATCTTTCCCGATACCCTGAACTGGACCGGCGCCGGTATAGTCGCCTGGCCCATTCAGGATACTACCAATCATATTACTTTTGCGATGCAGATCCTGAACGAAGGCTTTTTCTGTATCGATTCCTGTTCCGTTCCGAATACGACTCCGGTGCTTCAAAAATTTGACTGGTTGTGGGAAGATATGGACGCATTTTTCCTTGGCGCTTCTGAAGGCCCGTCCACGCCGCTGTGCTGGGAGGTTGTCGATACCGCCGGCACCGATGTCCGCGACCTGGACAAGAATATCCTGCCGACTCAGTTTGAACTGGGCCAGAATTACCCCAACCCGTTCAACCCGACCACCCGGTTTGAATTCGCGGTTCCGGAAAAATCCAATGTCAACATCTCGGTTTTCAACATTCTCGGCCAGAAAATAACCACTCTGGTTGACGGCGAATATGCCGCGGGATATTATTCGGTGGATTGGGATTCCCGGTCAGATAATGGTAGCGAAGTCGCTTCCGGTATCTACTTCTACAAAATCGAAGCCAATAACTACACCAATACGAAGAAGTTGATGCTGATTAGATAATGATTTGATTTTGGAAATTTGACCCCCCTGCCCCATAAGGCCGGGGGGTTAATTTTTTGTACAACAATGGATTAGGTTTGATATTCTGCAGTATCTTTCATTCAGTTTGTAAACCCATTAAGAACAATGAGTTATGGTTCTTGAAAGTTTTTTAGTCCATTATGTCCTCTTTATGCAAAATTATCTCATATTTTATGATATTATACAACAAGGAGTTATCGCGTTATATTTTTATTTAAAATATATTCTGATGATATATTTTTTGACAAAAAATAAATTTTGTTGACTTATCTCTCTATTTTCATTAAGATTCAAGATAACGGGGGAAAACCCATGGATTTTGTAATTCTTTGAAGGATAAGGTGTTATATGCTTGGAGTCGCTGACAACAAATTCATAATCGGGAAGGAACAATATTATCCCTTTTCAGTGGAAATGCATTATTTCCGCGTCGATAAGAGATATTGGTCGATCTGTTTTGAGAGAATCAAAAAGGCCGGATTCAGAATTATCTCCACCTCGGTTCCATGGAATCTCCATCAGGACAACAAGCGAGATGTCGATTTTACCGGATACTCCGACCCCAGGAAGGATTTGCTTGTCTTTCTTGAATTGGCCCGAGAGTTCGGCTTTAAGGTAATTCTTCGGCCCGGGCCATGGGTATCCGCCCAGTGGCCGAACGGCGGGCTGCCGAAATTCCTTTTCTCCGATTTAAAAATCTTTGCCCGCGATGCCAAAGGCCAGGAACTGAAACTTAAGAACGATGCCGGCGTGGAAGGTGGATATTTACCCAGTTATATGCACCCGCATTTTCATCATTTCCTGACTTCCTATTTTAAGAACCTTATCGAAGCGACAAAGAATTATATTTATCCGCGCGGCCCCGTTTTTATGCTGGAGATTGATTTCGAGACATCATTCGGTCGGTATCTGGATCCCGGTTCGGCTGACTTCAACCCTGATGTCCTGGCCAAATACTATCCCGGTTTTCTGGCTTCCAGGTATGAAGATATCAAAAAGTTACGACAGGTATATAAAAGCAAGGATGAAACCTTCGAGGCGATCGAGCCGCCCAGAGTCTTCAATGATCTCGATATCCGGGATTTGCCGAAGGTTTTTGACTGGTTCCGGTTCCGCGAGTTTATGATCCGGTCATATCTGGCCCTTCTGGAAGATTTATTCAAGTCATACACGGTTGAGCCGTTATTTTTCAGGTCTCTTTATTTCCGACCGGGAGATTTTCTGCCGGCCTTTAATCTTTATTCCAAGGAACGGGAATTGGTTATTGGGACCAATGTCTTTCCGGAGGGGACCTACTTCGACCTCGTCCAGAAAGGGCGCTATTTACGCGGTGAATACGGTTTTGCCTGGGCCTCCTCGTTCACATCGGGCAAACCGGCCACTGACAAAGAATTAAAAATGGGCGATATTTCATATCCGGACGGGTTACGCCGCTTCTATTTAATCTCCGGTCTGCTCAGCGGTTTCAATGGTTTCAATCATTATATGTTTGTCGATCGCGACCACTGGCATGGGGCGCCGCTGGCCGTCGATGGAACCATCACCGGCGGTTATGAAGTCATCAAGCTCTTCAACAGCGCCATCCTTGATCTTAAACTCAATGAAATGGAAAGAGAAACCAAGGTCTGTTTTATAGGGAATAGATATTATCAGTGGATGAATCTACTTAACAATCCTCAGCAATTCACTTATGTTGAGTCATTGATGCGTGATTCTCAGGGCGGGTTGTGCCGCGACTTGATGCGCCTCAAGATCGACTATGACATCCGGGAGACCATTGACCCGGATACGCTGAAGAAATACAGTTTGGTGATCATGCCCAGCGCCGAATTTATGCCGGAGGCTCAGCAGGAGGCCATTATCGAACTGTTGAAAAGAGGCGTCAATGTCATTATGTGCGGCCTGATGCCCAAGTATGACGAAGAGTTCAAGGATTGCCCGGTTTTATCTCGACATATGAGAATCAAGACCGCTCTTGGCGGTGGCATCGACATTATTAAACTGATCCAGTTGAAAGGTATCCAGTTTACCGCCGGCTACTACGGCAACGTGCTTTCGACCGACAACAAGGTCCGGAAGCTGGCTACTCTGAGCAAGAAAAACGTGGGTGTGGCCTCATCCCGCTACAAGGGCACCCTGTATCTTTTCACATTCAATCTTGGTTCCAACTGCGACCATAACAAGATGGTCTTTCTGGAAAACCTTCTGGCCGAAAACGGCATCCAGCCATATTTGTATTGTTCCGATCCTTCGGTCGATATTTCGGTTTATAAATCGGGCAAGAAAGCGGTGCTGTTTATGGTGGCGCCGCCGGCGGGTGAATTATCGTCGATCAATGATACCTCTTCCCGCGATGTTATCGTCAGGGTGGATCTGCGTAAGCTGGGAATCGCCTCGGCCCGTCTCAAAATGACCGACCTGCTGGCGGGTGAGGGCGTGGAACCGGTGGTTATAACTTCGGACAATATGCGCAAGGGTATACCGGTGAAAATTGACTTCCCCGACGGGCGCATTTTCCTGATCGAAAAGAAATAAGGCATCTTGGCGGCTTTCGATTAAGCTTCGAGCAGATAATGAGAAAACATAGTCCTATTTTGTTTCCGGCGATTTTGCTGATTGCCGCTGTTTCATTTCTGATTTTTGCCTGCGGCATGGTGACGGTCGAGAAGTATTATCCCGACGGTGTCGTCGCAACCGCTTCACCCATCGCCACCGATATCGGCCTTGAGGTATTGAAGGAAGGCGGAAATGCTGTTGATGCCGCCGTGGCGGTCGGCTTTGCACTGGCTGTCTGTTATCCGGAAGCCGGCAATATCGGAGGCGGCGGTTTTGCGATGATTCGTGACGCCCAAACCGGCCGGATCGAAGCGCTGGACTTTCGTGAGACCGCACCCGCTGTCGCCACGAAGGAAATGTACCTTGACGAGCAGGGAAATGTCATCCCGAACAGCTCTTTGCTTGGGGCCAAGGCGGCCGGAGTGCCCGGGACGGTGGCCGGTCTTTATGAAATGTGGAAAAAATATGGCTCCCTTGACTGGTACCGCTTAATCGAGCCGGCCATAAAGCTGGCCGACACCGGTTTTCTGCTGGATGATTACTTTGCCGGCAGACTGGCCCAATATGCCCGGGATCTTTCATATTTTCCCGAAACCAAAAGCGTTTTCTTCAAGGGCGGTTCGACCCCTGCCAAAGGCGAAAAGCTGACCCAGAAAGAGCTGGCTTCGGCGCTGGAAAGAATCGGTCTTGACTCGCTCGATGGCTTTTACTCCGGGGAGACCGCCGACCTGATCGTCCAATCCATGGAAAAAAACGGGGGCATGATCAGCCATGAGGACCTGTCCGGTTATCGGCCCGTATGGCGTCAGCCGGTACATTTCAAGTTCGATTCACTTGATATCTATTCGATGCCTCCGCCTTCGTCGGGCGGCGTTATTATCGGCGAGATTCTCAAGATAATCGAGCCGTTCGATTTCTTTCAATACAGTCCCGATCATGCGGAATATATTCATCTTTTCACCGAAGCCTGCCGGCTGGCTTATGCTGACCGCGCCGTGCATCTCGGTGACCCCGCCTTTGTCGATAATCCGGTGGCGGAACTGCTGAACCCCAATTATTTGGAATCGAGACGGGCCCTGATCAATCTTCAGAGCGCGGCCAATTCCCAGGAGATTGGTTCCGGATTGCCGGATAAGTCGGTCGAATCGGAATCGACGACGCACTTTTGTATTTCCGACAAGGACGGCAATCTGGTCAGCCTGACATATACCATCAATGCCTCTTTTGGCAGCAAACTGGTCGTCGAAGGGGCCGGCTTTCTGCTCAACAATGAGATGGATGACTTCTCGATAAAACCGGGTGTGCCCAATCTGTATGGGCTGATCGGCGGCCGCGCCAATGAAATCGAACCGGGGAAGAGAATGCTTTCATCGATGTCGCCCACGATTGTGATGCTGAAGGACCGTCCTTTTCTGGCGCTCGGTGCGCCGGGCGGATCCAAAATTATCACGACTGTAGCCGAAGCGATTATAAATTTCACCCGCTTTGACCTGAATCTTCAGAAGACGGTTGAATGTCCCAGGTTCCATCATCAGTGGATGCCCGACACATTATATCTCGAGTTGGGCGGTTTTGACATTAATGTCAAACAGGATTTGATTTCGCGGGGTCATGTCATCAAAGAAATAGAGCCTTATTCCGATTTACAAATGGTTCATATTGCCGTCAACGGCTTGATGTCGGGAGCATCCGATCCGAGGAAAAACGGCCGGTCGGCCGGTTTTTAATTTATCTTCACGCAGCAGATTCGACGATTTCAGGAGGCTTGTCCTGGCTTTTCAGCATCCGGCACAGGGATATGTAGCCGGTCACGGCCGCGCCCGTTCCCAGTACAAAAGCAACAATGTAGGCAATAACTCCGAGCCCCGGAATCCTGAAGAGAATGGTCAGGATAATCAGACCCACCAGGAATTCCCAGCCCATGGCCACTTTCTTGCCCCGGGCCAGCAATCCAAAGATGAATCGCCCGATTGCGATCGATACATATATCTTGCCGACATAGAAAAGGACAAAGCCAATAAAGGAGAGTATCACGGCCAGAGGAATGCCGATAATCATCAGGCATAATACCACCGATCCCCCGATAAAGATTATTTCCGACAGAAGACCGATGGCCAGCGTCCGCCAGAATTTGTGCTCGATCTGCAGGGCGGATTCCCGTGTATGCCGGTTAAGGACCAGAATTAAAGCGAATCCCGTCAAAAGCGTCATCATGAATAAAATGGCCCGAATAATCGGCGGGAGATGGAATCCCGTGCCTTTTCCACTATTGTCTTCCTCTGATTCGATCCAATCGACACCGCCGCCGATTATGACGTCATCATCAATTTCCGCTTTGTATTTCGAGGTATATATCAACTCACCGTTTATCTGCGCGGGAGCATCGATATATATTTCATCCGCCTTTATTTCAACATCGCCGTCAATCACGCCGGTGATATATACGACCCGTGCCTTGATATCGGCATTGCCCTTGATGTTGCCTTTGATATTTATGATATCACCGCCGCAATTAAGGTCCTTTCCGACCGATGCATCGGGACTAATTTCAATATCATTGCCATAAACAAGTAAATTGCGGCCGATTACAGCGTCGATATAAACGTCATAGCCGAATATCCTGGCCGACATTTTGACATCA
Source organism: candidate division Zixibacteria bacterium HGW-Zixibacteria-1 (assembly GCA_002838945.1). Taxonomy (NCBI): domain Bacteria; kingdom Pseudomonadati; phylum Candidatus Zixiibacteriota; species candidate division Zixibacteria bacterium HGW-Zixibacteria-1. The sequence continues at coordinate 60,677 of PGXB01000010.1, read as the reverse complement.
CCGGCCTGACGCACCGTATATGCGAAAATATTGGCATTACCGGTTATAAAACCGTCGGCCTCATAATTAAAGCAAAAAGCGGACAGGTCACCATCGACAATGCCGTAAACCTCACCATAGTTGGAAAAAATATAAAGATCGTCATCAAGAGAATCGAGGCTGGAGACGACATTGGATTCTTTTGACATGAAAACGGATGCGTAAGCAGATGTCCATCCGAGGGCCAGCAGCAGGATCAATAATGTGGTCAGTTTTTTGCTCATAATGTCTCAGGGCCGTTTTCCCGGCGTTTTTTCTCCTGTATTAATCTACGTATAGAATTATAGAAGGTTGCCTCATACACAGAATCATAAAACTTATTGCCAAATTATGGACGTATATTTATAATGATAAAGACTGAATTGAAATGCAATAAAAAACTGCCGTGAATATACTTTACCTGTTTTTGCTTGCGCTGATCTGCTTCATCCTTGGATACCGCTTTTATGCCCGTTTTATAGCTTCCCGACTGGGCGAAGATCCCGGCCGAAAAACACCGGCCGTGGAAAGGAACGACGGGGTCGATTATGTGCCGACCCGCACCGCGGTCCTTTTTGCGCACCATTATGCCACGATTGCCGGGGCCGGCCCGATTATCGGCCCGACTCTCGGAATATTGTATGGCGTCGGCCCGGCCTGGCTCTGGATCGTTATCGGCGGAATTTTTTTCGGAGCGGTTCATGATTTCAGCGCCCTTTTTGCCTCAATCAGAGAAAATGGAAGCTCGATGGCCGAAATCGCCCGCAAGGCTTTGGGAGAGAGCGGCTTTTTGATGTTTATTATCTTTACTTCGATCATGCTCCTATTAGTGACATCGGCTTTTCTATCGCTGACCGCGGTTTCGCTGACCTCGATTTGGCCGATCGACAAACTTGGATTGGACCACAGCCAGACTTTGCTGAAGACCAAAATGGTTGATGGCGGCGAAATGGGAATTATCGGCGGGATCGCATCAACCTCGGTCATTATTATCACCGCCATGGCGCCCTTGCTTGGATTTCTGATATTCAGGAAATCATTGAAAACATCTCTGGCTTTTGCCCTGGCCATGTTAGTCTGCATCGTCTCGATATATGTCGGTTTCATCATTCCAGTGCAGTTGCCGGGTCTGGCATGGATGATTATACTCTCGATATATGTTTTGTTCGCGGCCGGGCTGCCGGTCTGGGTAATTCTGCAGCCGCGCGATTTTATCAATGTGCAAATTCTTTATGCCGGTCTGGGAGTAATAATGCTGGCCGTTATTATCGGCGGCTTTAACGGCCTGAGTACACGGATGCCGATGTTCAATCTTTCCGCCGGGAATCAGCATATGGGGCCGGTCTGGCCGATTCTGTTTATCATCATTGCCTGCGGTGCCATCTCGGGCTTCCACGCCCTGGTCGCGGGCGGGACCTCCTCCAAGCAGCTGGCTCGCGAAAGCGATGCCCGCAAGGTCGGTTTCGGCGCCATGATTCTGGAATCGATCCTGGCCATTCTGGTGGTCCTGGCTATTGCCTCCTCGTTAAAAATGCCGGACTATATGGCCATTGCCTGGCCGACCGGGGGAGCGGGAAATCCGGTCCTGGCCTTTGCGCTGTCGATCGGCCATCTGGTCAACTTCGCGCTGGGCATCCCGACCGCCATGGGCGCTATCATCGGGATTTTGATGGTCGAAGGGTTTGTCGTCACAACCCTTGATTCGGCGGTGCGGCTGAATCGATACATATTCGAGGAATTCTGGGCGCGTCTTTTCACGACCGTTCCTCCTATCTTCAGGAAATTCTGGTTCAATTCCGGGCTGGCCGTGATCCTTATGTTCGTTCTGGCCGTCAGCAATGGTTACAAACTTATCTGGCCGGTTTTCGGCGCCAGCAATCAATTGCTTGCCGCTCTGACACTTATTGCCGTGACGGTCTGGCTCAATATGTCAGGACGAAAGAGCTGGTTTACCCTGGTGCCGGCGGTTATAATGGTTGTAACCACAATAGCTGCATTGATATATTATCTATTTGAACATTATATTCCCGCTTTTAATGTGATCTTGATAATTACCGATATTATCCTCCTGATTTTGTCGATTGGCGTCATCATTCAATCGGTCAGGAAAACCATTCTTTCCCCGCAATTTCGCAAAGCTCCTCGAATTTCTTCATAATCTGTTAAACGGCAATAAATAAACCCAATTTTCTGCCGATAAATGTTTTGAACAGCAGATTTATATATATGAAGATATTTCAGGATAAAGGAAAAACAATCCTACCCCGCGTGGACTCCATTTTTCTTCTGTCGCGGCTGCTCATTCTATTGGGGACAGGATGGTTTATCGTCAACTCGACTCCGCAATTCTGGGGAATGATCCCCATAATTATTCTGTCTTTTACTTATTTCCTGACTTTAGTCATATTCTGGAGGCTTCTCAAGCAGAGTCAACGCGACCTGAGACGGCCATACCTCTCGATCATTATATTTGAACTGGTGTTCATAACCGTTCTGATAAAATATTCGGGCGGTTATCATTCCGATTTCTATTTGCTTTATTTTGTCATGGTTGGATTTTCCGCCTATTTGCTGACTATGAGTGCCACTCTGATTCTGGTCGGCATTACGACGGCGGCTTATCTGGTAATTTCGATTTTAAACCTGGAAATGAACAATATCTTCGGCCTGATTCTCAGGATTGGTCTGATCTGGTGCCTGCCGTTGGCTATTGCCTTCGTTTCCGATTATGTCAGGAGATCCGAACGGCGGCTGCTTAAACTTTTTGATACTCTAAATCAGCGGACCTCGGAGCTCGAGAAATCGCAGGCCCACCTTGAAATGATATATGAGAACTCCCGTATTCTGGGTGGAACGCTTGATGTGGATGGCATGGCCGAAGGCGTTATGAAGATTATGGGGTCAATCCTGGCTTATCCTGCCAGCGGACTACTGTTGGTTGGCCCCGGAAATAACTTTATTTACAGAGGGCGCAATATTGCCGGCCAGGACAATTTCCATCTGAAAGCGGTCGAAGAAGGCCGGTCCAATCTGATTCACCGCGTCGCCAGTCAGGCCCAGCCGGTGGTCGTTATGGACATTGCCGGGCGGCGCGATTATGCTCCTCTTAAATTGAATACCCGGGCAATCATGATGGTGCCGATGGTCTCGCACGGCCGCACCAATGGAATCCTCATTGCCGAATCGCCCCAGGTCGGGGCCTTCAGCGAGAAAGATCTGAAAATCCTTTCAGTGGTGGCCCGGTCCGCGGCCATGGCGCTCGAAAATGCCACCCTGCATAAGAAAATGGAAGAACTGACTATTACCGATGAGTTGACAGGGGTGTTTAACTACCGTTATTTTGCCATGAAACTGAAAGAAGAGCAAAGACGTGCCGCCAGATATGATTTGCCGCTGTCGCTGATTATGCTTGATATTGACTGGTTTAAGAAGTTTAATGATACTTATGGTCACGAAGTGGGAAACATTGTCCTTAAGGGGATTACAAAAGTCGTCAGGATGTGTATTCGTGACGTAGATATATTCGCCCGTTATGGGGGTGAGGAGTTTGTTATTATTTTGCCGCAGACGCCCAGTGATGAAGTGACTAAAATCGGCGAGCGTATCAGAAACTCGATTGAGTCCACCACTTTCGGCGGCGGTGACGGTATCCCGGAACTGAAGGTCACTGTTTCGGTCGGTGTCAGCTCCTTCCCGGAAAACGGCAAACCGAACGAGGAACTTTTATCGGTGGTTGATCAGGCGCTGTACCGGGCCAAGGGTTCGGGCAAAAACAAGGTGTGCGTAATATAATATGCTGGATCGAATCGGACAACTTTTTATTATCGGGTTTGACGGACAGAAACCGTCGAGTGAATTTTTGGAATTCGTCGCTTCCGAAAATATCGGCGGAGTCATTTTGTTCGAGAAGAACTGTAATCCGCACAAGCTGGCCGAGGAAAGCATCAAGCAAATTTGTTCGGTCTCCAAAGGTGTTCCTTTCATTGCGGTCGATCAGGAAGGCGGACGGGTCTGCCGTTTTCGGGGAGTGCCGGTTGAATATCCGGCCGCTTCCGAGTTTAAAAAACGGGTCGATCTGGAAAAGTATGCCGAGCATTTCAGCCGGGCGGCATATTATATGCACGCGCTCGGAGTAAACCTGCTGCTCGGCCCGGTGGCCGACCTGGCCCTGAACGCCCATAATGAGTGCCTTAAAGGACGAACCTTTGGAAAAAGCCCGGCGCATGTAATTCCCTTTGTAGAAAGCACCATCAGGATCGCCAAGCGGGTCGGACTTCTCACCTGCCTGAAACATTTCCCCGGTCTCGGGGCCGCCACCGAGGACCCGCACCACCGGCTGGCAACCGCCGACTATGATTTGCAGACCTTCCTCAATCGTGAGGCGCTGACCTTCAAGGCCGGTATCGACAGCGGCGCCGATATGGTCATGACCACACACATTATTTTGCCAAAGCTCGATGACCGTATTGCGACCGAATCCGAAATGATTGTCAATCTTTTCCTGAGAGAAAAACTCAATTTCGACGGCATCGCCATCACCGATGATTTGCTGATGAAAGGTATCGAAGTCTCCGGCAGTTATGGTGAAAGGGCCGTCCAGGCCTTCAAGGCGGGGCATGATATATTGCTGTTCGGGGCGGATTTCAAAGCGGCACAGGAAGCGGTGGCATATTTTAAAGAGGCCTGCCAAAAAGGGGAAATTGACAGCGAAAGAATTGCTATTTCACTCGATAGAGTTTCCGGTATAAAATCGAAAATAACCTCATCGGTAATTTTATAGCGATGTTAAACAGACTGCTTGTCAGGAAAAGCCTGAATATAATAGGACTTAATTCGGGAACATCGGCCGATGGACTCGATCTGGCGGCAGTGAGGGTACATCTGAACTCGAAGAAGCCTTCGATTAAGTTTCTGTCCGGCAAAACGGTTCCCTATCCCAAAAGACTTCACGATCGAATTTATGAGGCGATCAACAATAGGCTGAGTTCCATTGATGATGTTATCCGGCTGGACAGGGAACTGGGTCATTTTTATGCCGTTCGTTCGGCAGCTTTCATTCGTAATCTGAAAAAGAAAAAAATGGCCGTCAACCTGATTGCGTCGCATGGCCAGACGGTGCGGCATCTTCCGGGAAAAGTCCCGATTGACCGCAAAAAGCAGAGCGGGACCATGCAACTGGGACATCCGGAGACTATTGCGGCAACGACCGGCCTTCCGACCGTGGCTGATTTTCGCCAGGCTGATATTGCCTGTGGCGGTGAAGGCGCCCCGATAACTTCTTTGGCTATGCATTATCTATTCTCCGACAGGCGCGAAAACAGGCTGCTTATCAATATCGGAGGAATATCGAATTATTTTTTGTTTCCGCGGGGCGCTTCATTTACTAAAATGCAGGCGGCCGATTGCGGACCCGGTAATTCCCTGATCGATATTATTGCCCGCCGCCTTTTTCAAAAAGGCTATGACAAAAACGGACAGCTGGCATCGAAAGGCCATGTTTCGCGAAGGCTGCTGACAATCCTGACGGCCGATAATTTTCTGAAAGGCAAGTTCGGCCCATCAACCGGCCGGGAGCGCTTCGGGGAAAAATTTGCCGACAAAATTCTCAATGCGGCCTTAAAACTTCGCCTGAATAAGTATGACATCCTGGCTACGACCGCCGAACTGACAGCGGCGGCCATTGCGCGCGCCATCAAAGAAAAATTGGTTACATACAGAATTGAAAATATATATTTATTCGGCGGCGGCCTGAAAAACAAATTTCTTTTAAAGCGGCTAAGTGATATTATGCCGGGAATACAATTTCATTCCATTGGGGAACTCGGATTTGATCCGGATTATCTCGAGGCCGTCTGTTATGCCGTTATGGGCGCCATGACGATACATTCCATGCCGTCGGGGATGCACCGGGTGACCGGGGCGGCCCGGGACAGTGTCGGCGGAAGAATCGTACAACCGTGATGAGGGACAAAGAGTGAACTTTCGTTCATCGATATTTCTTAATCACTTCGTGAGGCATGTTTCACGCTGGGGCACAATCGTCCTGCTGATAATAATCGTTTGGGGATGCGGTGCAGTGCCGACCATCAAGGAGGGCTCCGAAGGCAACTATGTCCGGCTCCCGTTTGTCCGGGTGCTGCTGGCCGGCGGCAGTTCGGATATGACCATTGCCGGTAATAAATCGGTTTCGGTCGAATGTGTCCGGGCAGGGAAAAATCTGGTCTATTATGCCTCGCAGCCGGTTACCGTCCGTTTCGACAAAGGCTCCCTGAGTGTTACTATGCGCGGCAGCCGTATCGGCGATCGGTTCGATGAAGTTTTAATTACACCGCGCAGCAAGGACGGCCTTTTGAGTTATAACAATGTCAGCTATCGCGGTATGTTCAAAATTATCCCGGACGGCCGCACTCTCGATTTAATCAATATTGTCCATCTCGATGACTATCTCAAAGGGGTCGTCCCGCCCGAAATCGGCTGGGTCGGCGAGCCGGAATTCGAAGCCATCAAGGCCCAGGCGGTGGCGGCGCGGACATATTCGATGAGCCATCTGTTGCAGTACCCCGATAAGCCCTATGACATGAAATCGGATGTAAGCGATCAATTGTATCATGGGGTCGATGTCGAGAAGCCGCTGGTGTCGAAAGCCATCGATGAGACCCGCGGTTTTGTCATAAAATACGGTGATGAAATGATAAACGCCTATTATCATTCCACCTGCGGCGGCTATACCGATGATATCGATGAGGTCTGGGACAAAAAAGCGGCGCCCTATCTGCGGGCCGTCAATGACAGCGAATTCTGCGCCTGGTCGAAATATTATAACTGGAAAGAAACCTATACCGCCGGGCAACTGAAAATGCGTATCGAGGAATATATGTCCTCGGAGCGGGGGAGAGTCATAAAGATAGGCGACATCACCGATATATACATCAAGTCATATACACCGGGCGGGCGAATTTTCGAGTTGACGGTGCAAACCGAGCAGGGAAATTACGACCTGGGCCGGGATAAAATCCGCTGGGTGTTCAAGCGCTCCTCCAACCCGGAGATGATTCTTCAGTCGGCCCGGTTTAAGGTCAATGTCAATAAGAATGCCAATGGCAAGGTCGAGACGATCGAGCTGGTCGGAGGCGGGTATGGTCATGGTGTCGGGATGTGTCAGTGCGGCGCGATCGGGATGTCGCGCAGCGGCCGGCAATTCAAGAATATTCTGACTTTCTACTACAGCAATACCAATGTGGTGAAGCTGTATTAACGATGTCGAGCGATCAAACCAGTCATTAATATATCACATTCTTCAAATTCCACTTGAATCATATATAATTTAATATATTATATATCGTTAAGATTAACTGTTGGTTTTTATCTGACGTTGGAATAAAGGATAAAAAGGGTGGCGGATAATATTCGCAAAAAGGCGGTTATTCTCAATTCGCGGCAGGGATTGCGGCCGGTCGGCAATGATCCGTGGATAGTCAATTCGCAATTGGCCTTGAGGCATGCCATATCGCGTAATTGCACCATTCTCACTTCGACCGGCATGAAGACCTGGGAGTTGGTTCTGTTTCTGGCCTCACATTTTAAGGCACATCAGGAAATATTCCTTCCTGTCAATGATAATTGCCCGCTTGAAGATACCAAAGAAGAGCTTATGTCGCAATTCTGCATCGATCCGGAGCTATGTGACTGGACATTAGTCGAGCACGATCATCCCGACCGGAACATTCTGCCTCAATTGCGCGATAAATCAATCATAGGTGAGGCTGATATTCTGTATCCGGTTTCAATTCGTGGCGGCGGTAATCTCGAAAAGATGATTGCCGAGGCCCGGGAAAACGGTAAAGAGATAGTCGCGGATTTTATGGTCGAATATCAGGATACCGAGCATAGATGTCGAATCAGTGTCGATCCGTCCAAAATCGACAACAGAATCGACAGCCATTTTCAGGATTATATTATCCATTGGACCAAAGCTTCGAACACCGTCTGGCCGGATGAATCATTATATGACCATTACCACGCCTTATTCAATTCGGCATCGGTCTATCCCCGCAGCGGTCTGAGCACTCTCCTGCGCATTCTGGCCGGTTGCAAATTGCTTCCGTCATCGCGGCACTATCGTAAAGAATACCCGGCGGTGGCCTTCTCATCGCTTCTCCCAAGTGAGGCGGTCGCGTTAATGCAATGGCGGGCACGCTATCGGGAGATGACCATCGAGCCGTATGGCATCGCCATACACAAAGATTATGCCGACACGCTCGGCATCAGGAAAGTATTTTACGGCAACCCGGAGATGTTCGGCTATCTCGAAGATAAAGATAAAGCGTATTTCCAGAGTATCGGCACGAAGGGATTCTGGATGCCGGAAAAGGAGTACCGGCATATCGGTGCAATTGATTTGTCATTTGTGCCGGCCGACCGGATGGCGGTAATTGTCGGAAAGCCTGATGAAATCGAAAAGGTGCGGGAGATATATGATGGAAAAATCTTCAGCCTGTACAGACAGACATAAAACGCCTGTCACAAGCTAATCGAATTTATAAAGAGAGATAAGAAATCAGGACGGCTCGATGGTCTCGAGCAATTGCATATAGCGATCGGCCCACTTGTCGCGTGAATGAAAGTTACTGACGTAATCATGATATTTCCGGCCGAGTTCATCACCATCGATTTCCTTCTTGTACAACGAGCGGATAATAGCGGCCAGCTGTTCCGGATTACGGGGCGAGAAGGTCAATGCACCGCCGGCCTTTTCCAGAAGCTTGGTGGTTTCGCCTTCGAAAGAACCAAAAGCGATCGGCCGTCCGGCGGCCATGTATTCAAAAATCTTGGTCGGCAGGGCCACCTTGGCAACCGGGACTTCCTTCAGACATTCCACCAGGACATCACCGGATTTGAGATAAAACGGAATCTGCGACAACGGCTGCAATCCGATAAAAGAGATATTATCCAGTTTGTACTGTTTGGCCAGTTTTTCCAGTGAGTTCTTTTTCTGGCCATCACCGACAAAAACAAAATGATATTGTTTTTCACCGGACAACAACCGGGCCGATTCGATTATCGACTCCAGCGGCCGGACCCAGCCAAGCGTCCCGCTGAACATGATCAGATATTTATTTTCCCAGCCGTATTTTTTCCTGATGCCATTGGAATGACTGTTGATGAAGTCATAACCGACACCCGATTTAATTGTCGTCAAATGGCTGCGGTCGACTCCATTGTCGCTCATCCAGTCTTCGATGCCTTCAGTAACGCAGACAATATGATCCGCTTTCCGATAAAGGAATTTCATCACGCGGGCAATAAAGCCCGTAAAGAGCGATTTATTAAGGTTGCCGAACTGCTCGCCGGATTCGGGCTGCAAATCCCGGATCTCCAAAACCAGCTTGGTACGGCGAAGCCGGCTTATGACATAACCAAGAACAGCCGAAGTTACCGGTGGCGATGAGGCCAGGATAAGATCGAATTTGCCCTTGATTCGGAAGCTGTTTATGATGGCGGTCGTCAAAAAGGTGATGAAACCGATCATTCTCTTTTTGGGCTGAGCATTGGATGCGGGCAGTACCCATGAACGCCGTATATCGATACCATTGATAACTTCGCGATGATGAAATTTACCCCTGTATTCGGGCGGTACTATACCGTCGGGATAATTGGGCATGGCCGTCAATACGGTTACGTCATGGCCGTTATCCTTAAAATGAGCCGCGAACTCAAATAGCCTGCGCACTGCTCCGCGCTCGGGCGGAAAATGCTGCGTGATCAGTAAGATTCTCATAGCCTTACGCATTTTAGACGGCAAATCTACTATAGAAGCTTAAAAAAAGCAATATAAAAAAGCAAAATAATTTGCTGCAACCACTTGCGTCTAAGGATTATCCTTTCTATTGAATAAATTTCTGTCTGCAGGACATGAATGCAACAGGTTCAGGTTGATTTATATAATCCCCTCGAATGCTGATTCAAATGCTTCCAGGCATACACGTCAACGTTTAATATCCCTTTCATTCCATTGAATTTGATGTTAAAACACCAAATGAATCATTTCAAGATATCACAAATGCTCAGAAAAAGCAAGTCCCCTGATACCATAATTACTTAAAAAATACCAGTTCCACGCGCCGGTTTTTCTGCCTGCCCTCACTGGTTTCATTGGAGGCCACAAAGTTGACCTCGCCCTTCCCAACAGGTGTCAATCGGCTGCTTTCTATGCCCATTTTTGCCAAATAATCCCGCACCCGATTTGCCCTTTTTTGGGACAAGCTCTGGTTGGCCTCTGCCGTCCCGATATTATCCGTATATCCGTTAATTTCGACCCTTATTCCGGGCGCTTTCAACAGCAGTCGGGATATTTGATTCAGTTTCTCCTGGGTATCCCGGTCGATCTCGAATGAACCCGACTCATATTTTATGTTCAAAATCACCGGTTTCTCCAGGACCGTCAAATCGATGCAACCGGTGTTATCAACCGCCAGCCCGGAATCGGATTCCGGGCAGTCATCAAGGCCGTCAGGAACACCATCTTTGTCGCTGTCCAGCGGGCAGCCATACGTATCAACCAGCGCTCCCACCTGATTTCTGGGGCATTTGTCAAGATAGTCCGGGACACCATCACAATCGACATCAACCGGACACCCTCTCAAATCAACCATTCCATACGCGGCCCCGGGAGTGCCCGGACAATCGTCATTATAATCAGGAATGCCGTCGCCATCGGCATCGGCCCTGTTCTGGGCCGGGATAGTGACTTCCTGGGGTTGCGGCTCATTTTTTCCTGTCTGAGAAATACGTTGCAGGATAACGCCTTGAGAACTTCCCGAGGTCATTTTTTCCGGCCATCCGCCGATCCCAAACAGATAAGATAGTTTTATAGATGTCTTCAGATTCCATTTACTCAACTGTTTTTCAAAAGTCTTGTCAAATTCCAATCCAGCACCGGTTAAGTAGTTGGCGTATATGTCGATACCAAGCATGAATCGGGGGTGGAGGCGATAGCCCACCCCGATTTTTGACAAAAGCAGTACCTCAGTTGCAGCCAGATCGGTCATCTCACCTCGTTCGCCGATTGTCTTAATAGTTGTGTCGGTCATGGCATCATGAATTTTCCATACCGTCACCCCGCCTCCAAAACCGGCCTCGGCCGATAATCGACTGGAATACGGTGTCAAATTGTAATTCAGGAACAGAACCAGATCATATCCCTTCCAAACCTTTTGTCGAAATTGCTCATCCGACCCGAATTTAAATTCATTGTGAGCCGAAGAATCATCATATATCTTATACCTGTTGATTCCCATTCCGATCCGCCATTTGTTTTTGAAATAAGTATCGATTTTAAGACCGTATGTATTTTCAATCGTATACCATGGCGGAACTCCCCCAACCAGTGTGGCATATCCATAATCGGCACTTATGGAAAAACGATAGAATCCTTCGGCAAAGGCCGGGGAGATCATGGTTATCAGCATGACCAGGAGTATTAGTAATCTCATGGCCGTAATCTTGTGTTTATTGTCAGATAAATCAATAAAAAAGATTGGTCCAAATACTTATAACGGACAGAAAAACGAAGAATGTTTAAAACATAGGAATTGACAAATAAAGTAAAATATTGTTTATTAACGAACGCCAAAAAACTCTGCCGCAAACCGCCTGTTCATCAGGGCGGAAAGGTACATTCAGGTCGAAATACTGTGTCGGTAAACACGGTCTATGAATTAACAAGATTATAGCCGGGGAACTGATTTTGGATTTTCAGCCTTTGCATGAGTGGCCTCAGAATCCCAATGACGCGGCAACGTTGCAATATGAATTAAGAATTCGTTTAGACGTATCCATGCGCCTTGAAAAACCTCGATTGATCACGGCCGTCGATACCGCTTTTAACAGCAAAGTCAACCGTCTTTATGCGGCTGCGGTGACTTTAACATATCCGGATATGAAGAACCATGAAAGAGCCGTGGCGCAATGCGAAGCCGACTTTCAATATATTCCGGCCCTGCTGGCCTTTCGCGAAGGGCCGGTCATTCTGAAAGCCCTCAGCCGATTGCAGACAAAGCCGGACGTCATCATTTATCCCGGCCACGGGCTGGCCCATCCGCGCGGTCTGGGACTGGCCTCCCATCTGGGATTAATCACCGATATTCCATCAATCGGCTGTGCCCGAAGATGTCTTGTCGGCGATTACCGAACGCCGCCCCAGGAGAAGGGAGGATGCACTTCTTTGTTTGTCTCCGATGTAGAAGCAGGTTTTGTGTATCGGACAAAATCGAACGTAAAACCGATGTTTATCTCACCGGGACACAAATGCACGATTCGCGATGCTCTTGATATTATCGTGGGTTGCCTGACAGAGTACCGGATGCCCGAGCCGCTTCGACTGGCCCACCTCTTTGCCAACAAATATAAGCAATCCGCTGAAAAAAAGATGGGGCAGAACAATGCTATGGCCGGCAAAAACGCCGGTTGAAACCGTTAATCCTCTTGAAATATGTCACCGGTAAAATGATTATTTCCATCGAAGAAATCAAACGCCTGGCCGAAGAGATTTATCCTTTTCAGGTGAATTTAAGGCGTCACCTGCACCAGCATCCCGAATTATCAAACATGGAATTCGAGACGACCAAATTTATCAAGGAACAGTTGAAAAAATCCGGGATCGATATCAAACCTCTGAAGATGAGGACCGGAACGGTCGGCCTGATAAATCACCGGATGAAGAATGCGGTTGCCATCCGATCCGATATCGACGCCCTGCCGATCACGGAAGCGGTGAAGCTTCCTTTTCGATCAGGAACCGTTGGCGTCATGCATGCCTGCGGACATGATGTTCATATGGCGACCGTGCTGGGCGCTGCGGTCATCTTGAACCGATTCCGAAAACAGTTGCCGGGATGCATCAAGTTTATTTTTCAGCCGGCCGAGGAATCTCCTCCGGGCGGGGCCGAGATGATGATAAAAGAGGGTGTTCTGAGTAAACCGGAGGTGAAAATGATATTTTCGCTTCACACCGATCCGACCCTGCCGGTCGGACGGATTACTCTGCGTGACGGCGCTTCCATGGCTTCGGTGACCGATTTCGATATCACCGTAATCGGTGTTGGAGGGCATGGGGCGGTTCCGCATCGTGCGGTCGATGCTATCGCTGTTGCCGCCGAAATCGTGGAATCGGTCCAGAAAATCATATCCCGCGACATCAGCCCGATGAATCCGGCCGTAATTACTTTGGGTACAATTAACGGCGGGACGGCCAGAAATATCATCGCCGACAGGGTCGTTCTGAGCGGCACCGCCCGAACCCTTGATGCCGAAGTCAGAAAACTCATCCCCCGCCTGATAAAGCGGACCCTGGATGGCATCTGTCGGGCGCGCGGCGCCAAATATGAGTTTTCCATCCTGGCCGGGTACCCGGTGCTCGAAAATAATCCTGCCGCCAACAAGATTCTTGGGGAATCCTATGCGGCGCTTTTCGGTAAAAAGTATGTGGGAGAGACGCCGCAGACCATGGGCGGCGAGGATTATTCTTTCTATCTGCAAAAGGTGCCCGGCGCCATGTTTCGGCTGGGTGTCAGGAATGATAAAATACATGCCAACAAACCCTGGCATTCCCCCGAATTTATTGCAGACGAAAGAAGTATATATTACGGAACAGCTCTTTTGATTCATGCTGTTCTGAGTTATTGGGATGGCTGATAGTATGAAAAAATTCGGCTTTATTTTTCTGTGCCTCTTTTTGCTGATTGTCTCGCAGTCATCGCTATCATCCGATTTTTACCCCAATCTGGTCGTCAATTACTCCGATTTTTCCCATGTTTCTTCCATTGCCGCGGGTTACCAGTATGTCTATTTCGGGACGACACACGGCATAATCCGTTATGACAAAGTCAATAATCGCTGGGATGACCCGCTGACGTCGATAGACGGATTCTATGACCGGATGATATATGAGATAAAAGCTTCGTTCGACGATGAAAACCTGTGGGTAAGGACCGATGTCGGCAACTTCGAGTACAGCGAGACTCTGAAATCATGGCGGCCGATCGATGACCTGCCCAACGAGGAGCCGCAGGGGCGTCATCTCAAGCCCGATCCTTTCTATTTTGCTCCCTGGGGTTTTAATTATATGCCGAGCGGTTATCTGGTCGATGATAATGGGCGCGAATTTCGAATGACCGATATTGTCGATGACGGCTGGGCCAATCTCTGGATTGGAACATGGGGGCTAGGGGCGGCCCGGGCCGATATTGACAGTCGCCGCATTAAGCTTCTTAATTTCGGCCTGCTTTATTCGGATATCACAACCATATGCCTTAATGATGGTGTTCTCTGGATGGGCGGATTAATCGACAGCGCCTATCGCACCGGGGTAACAGGTTTTGACTGGCGCGGAAACAATTTCAGTTATGTCGAATATACCGGAGATGGAAAACTTATGGCAGCCGGCGTTTATGACCTGTATGCCGATGGTGATCGTCTTTATGCCGCCACCGACGACGGCGTCTGGATAATCGATCCTAAGAAAAATAAATTTGTCGAGCGTTTGTCGCGACGAGCCGGTATTCCTGATGATCTGGTGCTGAGCATCCTTGTCTCCGGAAATTATCTGCTGGCCGGAACCCGGTTCGGATTGGGTGTTCTGGAGCTGCATTCCGATACTTCCGAACAGGTCGCAAAAGTTATGATGCCGTCGGCAACCATTAATTGCCTGGAAAAAGCGGACGAGGATGTCTGGATCGGAACCGACAACGGTGTCTTCCGTTGGAGCCCGGACAGAGAAAAACTGGGCCGGCTCTCGGCCAATGAATTATCCGGATTCTGGGTCATAAATGATCTTTACAGTTACAACGGCAAAATGTGGGTGGCGGGTGAAAATGAATTGGCTTCCATAGACCTGAATACGGCCGCCATAAAGATATATCCTGAAGTTATGAATTACGGGGGAGTCAAGGCGGTTGCCGCCTTCGATACCCTGGTCGCCGTCGCTACCGGTAACGGATTATTGATCATTTATGACGGCGAAAAATCGCACTATCAACTTTTCACGGCCAATGACGGTATAATCTCCAATTACATCAGGGATTTGCTGTTCGATGGGGATTATCTCTGGCTGGCCACCGACAGGGGGCTGACTCGATTCTGGTATAAAAACCCGGCGCTCTGATTTTCCCCAAAATCGGCCCCTCCAATTTTTGTTGAACTAATAGCGATATTTTCTTATTATTACAGAATAGTTTACATTTTAAGGCGGTTTTTTTGGAGTGAACAGAATTCTGAAATATTGTCTTTTCCCGGCCCTGATTATCAGTGTTATTACTTTTCAGGGATATTATGCTGTCTCGGCCGCCGATCAGGATATGTTTGAAATATACTCCCTTGAAGTTGAAGGAGATATATATGATTTCCTGTCGGCCGATTTTGACGGTGACGGGCTGACCGATATCGCCACGGTATATTCTCCCAATGATGACCCGGATGCTCGGTATATCGGCCTTTATTTGCAGAAGGGGACATCCGGTTTCCGGGCGGTCGCAGATTATCTTGTCCCGCTGCCGACCAGTGCGGTCCAGGTTGATGTTGCCGATATTAATAAGGACGGCCGGGCGGAAATTTATGTAATAGATGCCGACGGCGTCAGGAGAATGACTTTCACTCCTGATCTGGGCCTGTCGACGGCGGAACCATTTATTAATCATAAGACTATTTTTTCCATACCGCTATTCAGCGGTATTATCGATGAACCGTTTATATTCAACATCAATTCCAAAACGGGGCCCCAGTTCGTAATTCCGAATGCCTCGGGCTATGCCGTCTTCGAGCAGGGCGATAAAGGCAGGTATGTCATTTTGAATAATATTTCCGCGCCGATCCGCGGCGTCAATATTCATAGAAGTATCCAGCGTTTTCGGGGTGGAAGGAATTCGCAGTTCGGTGTCAGTCTGGCGCAAATATATGTCGGTGACGGCAATGGCGATGGTTTAAACGACCTGTATTTATTGTGGAATAATAAGCTGTGTTATTTTTTCCAGGATCCCAGCGGCAATTTCGCTCAGAACCCTGATGTCGATATCGATTTTTACCCGATAAATAACCCGGGGTATCTCGAAAGTGCTCTTATTGACTGCAATGGAGATGATCGATTGGATGCGGTTGTCTCCAATACTTCGGGTGGTATTACCAATACCGAAACCAGGATACGGGTATATCTGGCCGATGCCGGCGGCCGCATCAGCGATCAGGCCAGTAAGGAAATCACGCTTTCCGATTCACATTGCAACCTGATAATCGGCGATTTCAATCATGACGGCAGGGCGGATATGGCTGTCCCGGCGGTGGAGCTGGGCGCCCTGGCCGCGACAAAAATGTTCCTGATGAAGAAGGCCGATTTGCATCTGCTTATATATCCGTTTGAAAACGGCCTTCCCAATAATGAGCCGGCGCGCCGGATGCAGCATGAATTCCGTTTCGATTTCGATAATCCCCAGCCGACGGTCGAAGTTTTTGTGGAATGGACCGCCGACTATAACGGCGATAATTTAAATGATCTTGTTTTTTCCGACGGAAAAGGTAAATTACAGTTTTTCTGGGGTAACAACGACGACTATCTGTCGAAGAAGCCGGACTTGGAGGTGTCGATTGATCATCCGCAGGAGATCCATCCCATACACCTCAATGACGGCACCAGGTCCGATATAATCGTCGAGCATAACCTCACCGGCCGTCTGGATCGTCTGACAGTGTTGAAAAACAGGGATAACATGAGTAGATAGAAGGGTGGAGTATGTCAGAATTTGAATTTCCTCTTTGCCTCAAATGTAACAAGGGGCGTCTTTTGCCGCTTTCCGATTACGGCCGTGACGGCGCCACCATCAAGTACAAAGCGTGGGTATGTACTAATCCGGAGTGCGGTTTCTCGCTGCGCATCGATAATGGAGAAATAAGCTACGGTAAACCTTTAGCCGTCTCAAGCAAGTAATGAAATTGCCCGGTATTTTTGATAACCTCTGGGTTAAGCTGGCCGCCATTATTCTGGCCGTGCTGCTGTGGTTTCATGTTGCCACCGATAAAGTCTATCAGCACCAGTATAAGCTGCCGGTCACTCAGATCGGTATTGATGAGAATCTGGTATTGACCGATCCGCCCCCCGATTCCATCACAGTGGCTGTTTCCGCCACCGGTAAGACACTGTTGCGAACCGACTGGAAGAAGAAAGGTTTGAAACTGACCGCCGACCGGACGCATGTGGGGCGATTTAAGGTGGATATTTCCACGACCAATCTAAGCCTGGTAAAAGCGGACAAGGTCACTCTAATCGATGTCATCGAGCCGCGCGAGGTTTATTTTACCAGTGACAGAAAAGCGACCAGGGAATTACCGGTTAAATCAAGACTTACGGTTGTTCCCGATGAGGGCTATTCCATATTCAACAGCGATTCGGTTGTCCCCGGCTCGGTCAGTGTCAGCGGACCGAATCGGCAGGTGGCCGCGATGGAATATGTGCAAACGGAAAAACAGGTTCTGGAAAACGCCCGCAACAGTTTTGAAACAAAGCTGGCGCTTGTATCCGATGACATCTATGGCCTCACCTTTAAGCCCGATTCGGTTTCGGTCTTTATAACGGTCGGGCCGGTTCGGCGCAAAGTCTTTCAGGGAATAAACGTCAATCTGATTAATTCCCCGAGGTTAAGACAATTCAAATTAATCCCTGCCATGATCGATATTCAGGTTGCCGGACAGGCCGAAGTGGTGGACAGCCTCGCCGCCGGCATGATTTCGGCTATCGCCGATTATGTTCTGGTTGACGGCGGCGGTTATGTCCCGGTCCAGGTTGTTTTGCCCCCATCGATTACTCTTGTCAATAAATCGGCGGATTCCGTAAAGATTTCAGAAATACGATGATTACGCTTGGCATTGAAACATCCTGCGACGAGACCTCGGTCGCCGTCGTCAGGGATTTTGAACAGATATTATCCAATATAATTCTGAGTCAGTTGGTTCATTCCGGGTTCGGCGGAGTCGTTCCCGAGATTGCCAGCCGTGAACACCTCAAGGCGGTCGTGACTGTTTTTGAGCAGGCTTTGCTGAAGGCGGGCATCGGGCCGAAAGATATCGACCTGGTCGCCGCCACCTATGGGCCGGGCCTCGTCGGGGCGCTTCTGGTCGGCCTGAACTTCGGAAAAGGGCTGGCTTTTGGCTACGGCAAGCCGTTTGTGGCGGTGAATCATCTCGAAGGACATATCGCGGCCAATTTTATTATCCATAAGGACCTGCCCGAGCGCCATCTGACCCTGATTATTTCCGGCGGACATACTTCGCTGGTGCTGGTGGACGGTTTCGGAAATTACAAATTGCTCGGGCAGACCAAAGATGACGCTGTCGGCGAAGCTTACGATAAAGTCGCCAAGCTGCTTGGCCTCGGTTATCCGGGCGGAGCCGAAATCGATCGCCTGGGTAAGATCGGCAACCGAAAATATTTCCGCTTTCCGCGCGGTGTCATCAAGGAAGAAAGTTTCGATTTTTCATATTCCGGCCTCAAAACCGCTGTGGCGCTGCATATTGGAAAACTCACTCAGGAAGAGCTGGAAGAACATCGGGCCGATATCGCGGCCTCGTTCCAGGAAGCCGCTCTGGAGGTCCTGATGGTCAAGACTGTCCGGGCGGCGGAAGAATACAAAGTCGGGGCGGTGACTCTTTCCGGCGGGGTGGCTTCAAACAGCCGTCTTAAAGAGCTGATGCAGGCGAAACTGGCCAAACCGGGCATCCGGTTCTATTTCCCGCCGCCGGAACTGTGCACCGACAACGCCGCTATGATTGCGGCGGCCGGCTATATGCGTTACCGGCTCGATGGCCCCTCGAAACTCGACATCAACGCCGTCCCGTATTTGAAGTTAGTCTAACGCGGGCATTTTGTTGGCCCTTATTTCGGTTTCGGCATAGATATGATTTATTGAAGATTGATTCCACGATAATTTGATTTATCCCTTTGACTGCAATCGACTACTCCGGCGTCGCCTTTCCTTTTCTTTTTCTCCCCGAAACCATTTGCTCAATAAGTTGTAACATCTTATATTCGAACTTAAATCTTAAAGCATATTGCGGGAGATTGTTATGCGGGCTTTAATTACCGGAATTACCGGGCAGGACGGTTCCTATCTGACCGAACTGCTTCTGGAAAAAGGTTATGACGTCTATGGCATGGTCAGGCGTTCATCGACCGAAACCTTCGAGCGTATCGATCATCTTCGCGACAAAATTCATCTGATTCAGGCCGATTTGCTGGATCAGCTTTCGATTGTTCATATAATCGAAGAAACAAAACCGGATGAGATTTACAATCTGGCGGCGCAGTCATTTGTGCCGACTTCATGGAATCAGCCGCTTCTGACCGGCGATTTCAATGCCCTTGGGGTGACGAGGATGCTCGAAGCGATTCGCCTTCTGAACAAGAAAATCCATTTTTACCAGGCATCTTCGTCGGAGATGTTCGGCAAGGTGAGAGAAGTGCCGCAAACCGAGTTGACGCCGTTTTATCCGCGCTCGCCGTATGGTGTGGCCAAAGTGTACGGGCATTTTATCACGGTAAACTACCGTGAGAGCTATGGCATCCCGGCCACATCCGGAATTCTTTTCAACCATGAGTCGCCCCGGCGCGGTCTGGAATTTGTCACCCGCAAAATAACCGATGGGGCCGCCCGGATAAAACTCGGCCTGGCCGACAAACTGGCCCTGGGCAATCTTGATGCCGAACGCGACTGGGGTTTTGCCGGCGACTATGTCCGGGCCATGTGGCTGATGCTTCAGCAGGATAAGTCGCAGGATTATGTTATCGCCACCGGTCGGAGCCATTCGGTCAAGAGTTTTGTGGAAACCGCTTTTGGTGCTGTCGATCTGGATTATCATGATTATGTCGTCATCGATCCCCGGTTTGTCCGTCCGGCGGAGGTGGACCATTTGCTTGGTAATCCCGCTAAGGCCAAAAAAGACCTTGGTTGGGAGCCGAAAGTCAGCTTTGAAGGATTGGTGAAAATGATGGTCGAGGCTGATCTGGAAAGACTTCGTGAAAAGAAAAAATAAAGCGCTTATTACCGGTATTGCCGGTTTCGCCGGCTCATATCTGGCCGAGTTGATGCTCGAAAACGGATATGATGTTTATGGCTGTCTTGCCCCCGGCGAAAAGAAAGATAATATCCGGCATTTATCCGGCCGGGTAAAGCTGGACCGTTTTGATATTCTCAGAGCGGATAAGGTCGGTCGGTTTGTTTCATCCGTCGCGCCGGATTATATTTTTCATCTGGCCGCTGTTTCCTCGGTTGGTCAATCTTTCACTCGCGAGCGGCTGACCTATGATGTTAATTTTATGGGAACGCTTAATGTCTTCGAAGCTGCTTTAAAGCTCGGAAGTAAGCTTAAAAAGGTTGTTTTCACCAGTTCCGCCGATGTCTACGGCAGGTTTTCCCCGGTTAATAAGACCCTTAAAGAAACCCAGGCGATCAACCCTAATTCCCCTTATGGCATTTCCAAGGCGGCGGCGGAATACCTGGCCCGCTATTATGCCGGTCATCATAATTTACCGGTAGTCATTTCCCGGTCCTTCAATCATACCGGCCCCAGGCACAGCGAAACCTTTGTCGTGCCGTCGTTTTGCCGTCAAATCGCCGCGATTGAGCAAGGCGCGGCAAGACCGGTGATGCTGGTTGGCGATCTTTCAGCCAAACGGGACCTGTCCGACATCCGTGATATAGTCAACGGATACCTTTTGATGGCCGTAAAAGGGGTTCCGGGAGAGATATACCAGCTATGCTCCGGACGAACGGTGTCGATTAAAACCGTGCTTGACAAACTTCTAAAAATGGCCGAGGTTCGTATTAAGGTGGAGGTTGATAAAAGCCGATTAAGAAAGTCAGATATTCCTGTCTTGAAGGGAGATAATGCCAAGGCAAGAAAAAATCTTGGCTGGACCATACGATATAAATTAGAGGATACACTAGAAGATGCACTTCAATACTGGAGACAGCAATTGAGTGCGAAACCTTTTCAGAGTTGATATATGACCAATGACCTGATTAAGAAAATTAAAAACCGTGAAGCCGTAATCGGAATCGTCGGTCTCGGATATGTCGGGCTGCCGCTGGCGGTCGAATTTGCCGAAGCCGGATTTACCGTTTATGGATATGACATCTCAAAAAGCAAGGTTAAGCTGATCAGTGCGGGGAAGTCCGATATTGATGATGTCCCGGATAAAGTCGTCGAGAAGCTGGTCAAATCGGGAAATCTTGTCGCTACCGATGATCCCAGGCTAATGAAAAAAGTCGATACGATGTCGATTTGCGTTCCGACGCCTCTCTCGAAGACCAAGGACCCCGATGTCAGTTATATTCTGTCGGCAGTCGAGATGATCAAGCAGATACTTCACAAGGATATGCTTATCATACTGGAATCAACCACTTATCCCGGCACCACCGAAGATATGATCAAACCGCTGCTGGAAGATTCGGGTTTCAAGATGGGCAAGGACATTTTCCTGGCTTTCTCGCCCGAGCGCGTCGATCCCGGCAATACCAAGTTCATGACCGGCAATACACCTCGTGTCGTCGGCGGCATCACGCCCCGTTGCACCAAAATTGCCAAAGTGTTTTATGAGCAGATCATAAATACGGTCATACCGATGTCATCGACCAAGGCCGCCGAGATGGTCAAGCTTCTCGAAAATACTTTCCGCTCGGTTAATATCGGCCTGGTTAATGAAGTGGCACTGATGTGCGATCGTCTCGGCTTGAATGTCTGGGAAATCATCGATGCCGCGGCCACCAAACCGTTCGGGTTTATGCCTTTTTACCCCGGCCCCGGATTGGGCGGACACTGCATCCCGATCGATCCGCATTATCTCTCATGGAAATTGAAAAGCCTTAACTATTACGCCCGTTTTATCGAACTGGCCGGCGATATTAACTCGCATATGCCCGAGTATGTGGTTGAGAGGGTCAGAAAACTTCTTAATCATTACGGCAAGTCAGTGAAGGGTTCGAATATTTTGATCCTTGGTGTCGCCTATAAAAAAGATATCAAAGACATGCGTGAATCACCGGCGCTGGATGTCATGAAGCTTCTGGAAAAAGACGGTGCCAAACTTCATTACAATGATCCGCATGTGCCGGAAATCAGATGGAACGAGGGGTCTCATCGTTCCGTCAAATTGACCGCCGGGCTTCTGAATAAAGCCGACCTGGTTATCATTCTGACCAATCATACCAGCTACAATTATCACTGGATTGTCGAGAACTCAAAACTTATTTTTGACTCCCGAAATGCCGCCCAAATGGTCAAATCGGGCCGGAATAAAATCACCACCTTATAAGTGCCCTTTCGGCTTCCCCCGGCAATTAGCCGGGGGAAGCTAACTCGCTTATTATCAATCAGTTAAAATAATTATTCGACAAGATATTCCTAAATCGCCCCAAGTTTTTGCCGATAAATAGGTTAGAAAGTTATTTCTATTATGGGCGAAAATCTTAAATCAAATAAAGAGCTTTCCGGGGAATCCCAGGAAATCTCCCGGCTATTGGTTGATCTGCTGAAAACCATAAAAGTGGTCTCAGTCTATCCCGAGAATAATCCCATTCCGACCCGGCTGAAAGAATCCTTCATCGAGCGCTTCACCGATCTGATCAAAGAAAATAAAAGAGTGATGTTTCAAATTGATGTCGGGAAAATTTCTTATAAGGGCGAGGCCGTTTATGAAGATGACTCATCGGATGATACTCTGGCCGGAATCTTTCACAATGCCGGAATAACCGATATATCTTTCACCGAAGACTTCGAATACAAGCAGGCGGCGGCCTTTTTCAAAGTCATGAAATCTTATGTCAACAAAGAGCCTGGGGCCGAAGATCTGGTGGCCCTTTTCTGGCAGGCCGACATCAATGGTTTTAAGTATGCCACGATTGAAGATATTGCCCTCAAGGAGTACGAAGGCGAATTTCTGGTGCAGGAGTCCTGCGTCAATGAGGATTCGTTCATCAAACACGATCCCGGCGATGACTCCGGCCGCATCCAATATGCCGCCATATTTCTGGATGATGATGATAAGGATGATTCTCAGCCGGCCGGGCCCGTCGATAATGCCGAAGCCGGCAACTATGCCGCAGCGGCCGGTCTTCCTATGGGCATTCCGATTCCGGCCGGATTTGTCCCTGCCGGAAGAGCTTCGAGTTCCGGTCAAGCCGCCGGGATGATGCCCGGTGCGGCCGCCTTGCCCGATACGACCATGATCCTTAATGAAGCCTTTACTCTCGAAAAAGAGGAGCTTGACAAGGTTGAGGAAATGGTTCGAGAGAATGAAAAGTTCGATATTTATGGCGAAACAATTGCCCTGCTTCAGGAAATTTTATTTCAGGAAAGGGAGTTCCAGAATTTCTCGGAAGTCGTCATGCTCATCGAAAAGGTTCAGTCCGAATTTGTCAAGCAGGGAAATCTTGAAGCGGCCGGAAAAATCATAGACTGCCTGGCCGATGCCGGGAAACGAATCAAGAAAAATGATGCCCGTTTCGAGGAGCGGGTGCATAACGCGATGGTGATGTCCGGCGGATGGGAGAAATTGTCGAATCTGGCCAATGTTCTCAATGCCGATTCGTCAATTGCAGGTGATGATGTGATCGCTTACCTGAATCATTTCGGATGGGAATCGCTGTCCACCATAACCGATCTTCTCGGCATTCTCGAGCATCGCCCGCATCGCGAGGCGATTTGCAACTATCTGGTCGATAGGGGACGCGATCGTGTTGATATCATTTCGAAGGGAATCTTCGACCGGCGCTGGTTCGTGGTCAGAAACACGGCCGCGATTCTGGCCGAGATAGGCACCGAAGAAGTCGCTCCATATCTGGAAAAAGCAATCGCGCACACCGATCCAAGGGTCCGCTACCAGGTTGCATTGGGATTGTGCCGAAAAGTCTCCGCCGAGAATATCGAATTGCTGTTCAAGCTGGTCTGGGACAATGATGAGCGCGTCAGGCAGACAACTCTCGATACTATCCTGGGATTGCCGGATGATATCCGCCTTAAGACAATTGTGAATATCATCAACGACGACAGGTTCGCCACGCTCAGCGAATCGAATCAGGAAAGGATCATCATGCTGTTGTCGGTGCTCGGCGGCGAACATGCCGTCGGTTACCTGACTTCGCTTATAACGAGCGGGGGATTATTTCGGAGTCAGATCAAGGATTTTTACCAGCAAGTCGCCTTCAATGCCCTCGCCCGTAATATGTCGGAGAAGGCAGAAAAGGTGCTGCTGAAATTCAACCGATCTTGGCGGCGGAGGCTTCGCCGTATGGCCGGTGATGCCCTCAGGGCCAGAAGAGAAATTAAGTACTCAGGCGTGAAATGAACAAAGTCCAAAAAAGAAAACAAGCTGGTCGATGTTGCCGGTAAAGATGAAGGAGCTTTCATTAATGCTTTCTTCATTCTTTTCAGGACGGCGCAATATGTCGATGCCAACAATGCCACTTATCAGACACAGTCCTCGAAGTTTTATATGTCTTTCAGGCGGCTGGTCGATGCTTATGGAAAAATAACCGTCAAGGTCATCGACGGCAGGATATTCGTGCATGACAAACTGGTCAGGTTCGACAGTGAGGGCATTGTCCGGGCGCGCGGTGTTGTCGATGCCTGGCATCAGGTCGGGGTCGGCGGTATTACTCTTGATGATTCGCTGGATAGCCGGCAGATCGACAAGTTCATCTACCTCGTCAACAGTCTTGACCGCCAGAATCGGAATCGTGAGGATGTCGCCGCGCGTTTGACCGAGCTTGGAATCGAGGGGATCACCCTTCTGGCCGCCGTCAAAAAAGAAAAGAGGGCGGTTCTCACGGAAGAGAAACGCAAGCTGATGAGGCGCACCGCCAGGGTAACCTTCTTCAGGGCCATTTCGGTCGTGGAAGAAAGCATGACCCGCGCCTCGCATGACAAGGAAATCGACATCTCCAAGGCGCGGCGGGTGGTGCATTCGCTTATCGATCAGATATCGGAAGATGAATGTTCTCTTATCGAATTGACAAATATCAGGGATTTCGATGAGTACACTTACGCCCACTGTGCCAATGTTTGTGTCTATTCGCTGACTATCGGCGTCAAGCTTGGCCTCGATAGAACCCAGTTGTCCGACCTTGGTTTTGCCGCCCTGTTCCATGATATCGGCAAAATAAGACTGCCCGAAGATCTGATCCGGAAGCCCGATGTTTTTGATGAGGATGACTGGATCCAAATGCAGCGGCATCCGATTCTCGGGGCCAAAACCATTTTGCGAAATCTGCAGCTCAGCCGGCAGACCGCCCGGGCCGCTATCGTCGCCTTCGAGCATCACATTAATCGTGATTATACCGGATATCCCTCCCTGATCGACAAACGTCCTCTCAATCTGTTTTCGAAAATTGTTTCTATTGCCGATACTTTCGATGCCCTTAATTCGGGACGTCTCTATATCAAGAAGCCGATTCCTCCCGATGAGGTTCTGCGAAAGATGATGTACCAGATGAATGTCAAGTTCGATGAATTTCTGATAAAGCTGTTCGTCAATATTATCGGCGTTTATCCGCCGGGAACGATGGTATTAATGACCGGCGACCGACTGGCCGTGATAATCAGAACCAACCCGGGCGCCCTTTCCCGTCCTCTAATCAAGGTCATCGGAGACAAGTCCGGCCCTTATGTTCAATTCGAGGAAATCGATTTGTCCGTGGCGGAACATGCCGACAAACGGGTGATTCGCATTATTGATCCGTCAAAATACAATATCGATATCAAAAATATATTACTTTCCGACAGGTAATTGCCGACTTAGAACCGGTATGTGAACTGCAAAACCGGGCTCAATTCCTTTTCCGAAGACATATCGACCGATATATTTTTATCATATTTGGGAAAACGGGCCAGGTGCGCATCGACATATGCGTCGAACATGGAAAGAAAAATCACCGTCGCGGTGTACCATGAAAATCGATTGCGGTCATCTTTGGCGATTCGGTACTCCTGGAACAGGCGCGTTCTTTCGGTCAGGTCGGTGGCGGCATCGAAAGCATCTTTGGCATTCGAAGTCTTGTCGGCATAATGCACCAGGCCGGCAATGAGTGATGATTCCAGGGCAATAATGACACCGGCTTTTATGTATTTCCTGTTGCCGATCTGGCCCAATCCGGGCACGAACATCGACTTGAAAAGGGCCGTGGTCGGATTCTGATACTTGATCGTCGTATCGGTTGGCTTGTCGGCGTAGTAAGCTTCGACTTTGCCGCCTCCGGCATCAGCCAGGTACTCGGTAAAAGTCGGGGAATCGGCCGTTCTGAATTGCGCGTGGATCGGACCGGCGCCCGATAGTGCTATGAGCACAAAGAACGCAACTTTGAAATACCTGTTCATTTCTTGACGGTGTCAGGTTTATGAAAAATTCTGATTTTCTGAGCAAAAACTTCGACACGCAGTTCCGGGGCGCGCAAAGTGACAATTTCGCCGTCGATATAGGCTTTTTGTCCCTCGACCGATATTACCGAAATCCGTTCTCCTCGATACAGCCGGACATCATCGGAGTACAAATATTTCCGCTTGAATAATTGCCTCAGATAGCTCGACATGATGGCATGCCCCTCACCGATGTCGAAGACGACTTCGCATTTTCCATCATTGGGAATGCATGAAGGAATAATCGGTATCCCGGCGATATGAGAGAGCAGGTTGATGCTGAATGTCTGCGGTGTAAAATCAAACGCAAAGGCGTCGACCTTGATCGCGAACGGTTTGGGTTCCACCATGGCCGCCGCCTGAGCCGCCAACCGCGACCAGCTGATAGCAAAACGGGGCGGCTTGCGATTCTGAAGAAGCTGGTGCAATTGCGGGATAAATCCGAGCGCGACCGAGCCGAGAAAAAACTCGCCTGAGGCAAGCCCATAGTCGATCTTTCTGTCTCTTCCAGATAAAATATGATCGACCGCCTTCTTGAAATCAGGTTCGCCATATAGCGAGCGATAAATATTGTTGAACCGCCCCATCGGTACTATCCCCAGCGGGATGGTCCGGCGAATTATATGCCGCGCCACCAGATTGATGGTGCCGTCGCCGCCGCAAACAATAATGCCGCCCGGATTTTTCGTAATGATGCGCTTGGTATGATAAACAATACTTTGAGGCGAATCGGGTTCGTTCAGGTAATAACGCCCGCCGGCATCGGTTATGGCCTTGCACAGTTTATCGATTTTCTCGCGGGAGTAATCGGCCGCCTTGGGATTGATGATTATATTATATGTCAATCCCGGCCGCGTCTTTCGAGTATCTCTATTTTGTCTTTCCATAAATCGGAAAATAGCCTATTTCCGCGTTATATCAAGCTGAAAATGACTTTCATTCATACTTTTGAAGGGTCAGGGTCATAACCTGCTCCTTGGTTTCGGGATTCAGCAGCTCGATCAGGACCGGAATATGGCGGGCATCGGTCGTATAATAGGAATATCCCAGGGCTCCCGGCACCGTGTTCAGGACCTTATAGCAATCATATGTCCCCATTGGCGTCGTAATCTTCTCCTGCGATATGACCGAGTCGATTACTTCCATTATTTGGAACGACTGCCCGGTGATCCTTAAGAGATTGATATAACCATACTTGTAACTTTTCCCCACCGTAAAATTCATATTTCTGACGAAAAGCTGCGACCCGGTGGTGGTGGTCATTTCGCCGATAAACGGCATCGAGCCGGGGGGGACCTTGTCGGAATTGGTCGTAATAAACAGGCTGTCACCCTTTCGGGTTGCCTTGACAATCAATGAATCGGTTCCGAGCCTTTCGATAGCCATAGGCGGCATGAAAAAATGATTAATGGATGAAATCAACCGGAGGTCCTTGAAGGAATAATTTTCTTCACTGACGATTTTAATCGACTGGTTGGAGATATCAAGAGTTTGTTTGATATTCAAAATATCTTTATTGTCGGCCGGGCGGCTGATTACCACATTGTTATAGTTGATAGTCTCCTTGGGAACGATCGTTTTGATCTCATAAGTCATTTTCTCGGTCTTGCCCGGTGTCCAGTTATCCACCAAATCGCCCGCAAACAGGTTTGATGCCAGAAACAGCAGGAAGATAACTCTAATTAGCATAATTTCTCCTAAAATTGTATTTCTTATTTATACGCGCCGCAGCCGTAATGGACTATAAAGACTCCAGCCACAGGGTAAGATAATCTTTCATTTTGTCGCTAAAATTAACAATTCCGACCAGTTTTTGGCTTTTAAGGCCGACTATAACCTGCCCGTAAAAGGGATCTTCATAGACAAAGGTAAAATTTTGATCAAATGGAAGACTATTGGGGGAAGCGGCTTTTCGGCCGATTCTATCGGCCAATTCCAGCCATTTTGCGTATTTATCGCCCATTTCATCGGCGGTAATAAACAACGTAAGGCTGTCCCCCTCCTTGATGTATTCCCGGCTGTAAATCCGGGTGAGAAATTTCTGTCCGAGATAGGAATCAGCATAGTAACGGTCGGTTTTGGCAACAAAATCTTCGGCCGGAAACAGACCAAATGCAGCCGGCTTCTCGGTTTTCCCGACCAGCTCTTTTTCGAAAATTCTGCCAAGACCGACTATGGCGGTCATGCTTTCGTCCGTTTCATCAAAACCGGTCAGTTTTACCAGATATTCGCCTTTGGTGAAGACCAGCCTGCCGGGAGACAGAAAGCCCTCGACTCCGATCCCGATAATGTCATCCGCCGGATTTCGAATCATGGAATAAAGACCATAACTGTCATCAGGTGATCCGAAGTGGTAGATATCGATCTCGAATTCCATTTCATCCTTTTTGTAGATGGTCGTGGCGACATCGACAAAATTATACAGGTAATACAATTCAGCCTGACCGTCGATATATTCCCAGAGCGAATTACCGGGAAATGCGCGGACTTCAGATGCCCTGATAAAACCGGCCTCGGTGAACTGGGCCGGAAGATATTGCTGTAGGGCGGTGGATTCATCTTTCGTGTCCCCGCCGCAACCCAATTGTATCAGGGCGGCAAGAATAATAATTAACGAAAAATGGATATTTTTTTTCACGACTGAGTTCCTTCTATTTTTTCCTGCGATCTATTCCTTTGCGTTGAAGCAGAACCTGGTTGCGCAGCGAACGCGACTCGCCGACCGATGTGATATATACCGCGGCCCGGTCGGCTACCGGGCAGGCGTATTCACAGGCGCCGCAGCCGGTGCACAGATCAGGATCAATATGCGGCTGCTTCACTTTCACTTCTTCGCCGCGGCTGTTAATAACGGTTTCTTCCTTCAGGTATATCGCTTTTGGGGAGGTCGGGCACCATTCCTCGCAGACAATACAGGGCACGGCCATGGCCCACGGGAGACACCTGCCGCGATCGATGAACGCTGTTCCGATCCGGTTCGGTTTGGTTTTCTCATCGCCGACTTTTTCCTTGAGGGTCAACTCCGCAATGGCTCCGGTCGGGCAGACCTGTCCGCAAAGAGTGCAGGTTGGCTCACAATAGCCGATTTTGGCGATCAGGATAGGCGACCAGATCCCTTCCAGACCCGATTCCATGAAAGTCGGATGCAGGGCGTTATTGGGGCAGACCCGCATGCACTGCCCGCATCTGATACAGCGCTGCAGAAATTCATTTTCCGCCATCGAGCCCGGCGGACGAATCAAGGTGGCATCGGCATTGACTTCAAAGGCGTCCCCGGAGCGAAACAGCGGCACCAGAGCCAATCCGCCAAGTGTTGATATAATCACCTTGCGCCGGGAAATATCGATTTTCTGTGTCGAGGCCGGGTTGCCTTCGGTCTTTTCGAGATTTGGATAAAATTTGAATTTGAGCGATCCGGTCGGGCAGGCCGCCTGGCAGTTAAGGCAAAGGACACATTCCGGCTGATGCCATCGCGAGCCGACATCGGGATTATCGGCGCCCTGGCAGTGCAGAACGCATTTCTGACAGCCGTTGCAGCTCGGGGCATCTTTCGCCAGGCCGAAAATAGCATAGCGCGAGAAAATTCCGAGCATCGCCCCCAGCGGACAGATTCCCCGGCACCAGAATCTGGTAAAAATGCGGTTGAGAACAATGACCGCCAGGAACATAATTCCGATGGTCAGAATGGTGTGGAAATGCACTTGTCGGAAGGTCAACAGCAGCGGTGATATAAGGTCGTAGAAAAATTGCGCCATTATTGAAATCGGCCCCAGCCCGAATGATTTTATCCAGCCCAGGAGGCCGTCGGCGCTGCTGTGAATGGTCGGCAGGATGACCGTGCCGATGGATCTGGCCAGAAATGACAACGGGTCCAGCAGGCCGATCTGAAGCGACCCCGCTGCGGCCGCCGCCAGGAAAACGAAAAGTATGTAATATTTTATGCGATGATATTTTTTGTACCGGTTGGATTCGATCAGACCGCGGCCCTTTCTCTTGAGCCGCTCCGATGGTATTTCGGCCACCCAGTGATTGAGTGTTCCCAGAGGGCAGACCCAGCCGCAGAAAAAACGGCCCAGGAATATGGTCGGGATCAAAACAACCAGCGACCAGAGCAGCCCTTTGAAGATGGTGCCTGTCGCCAGAAGTGTGGCCAGCGCCACCAGCGGGTTGAATTGCAGGGCAATCGAAACCGGATAGGGCAGTATGATCTCACCCCCGGCGGCCGGGTTTAAATTGACTTCAAAATTTGTCTTCAGTATCAGCCAGAAAAATATCCCGAAGAAAAGAATCTGTGATATACGTCTGAGGTTTCGGACAGTCTTAATAGTCATTATGCAATTTCTTTATAGCCCCCGGCACGGTAATCAATATTGCCCAGGCCCGATTGAGCCGCCAGTACGATATGGCTCACATTCTCGGCCTTCAATCCCAGAAACTCGCAGGCGCGCGCATCGGCCGCCACCTGGTCGGTCGAGCACATGACGACATTCTCAATCCTGACATCGGCTGTCGATCCGCCCTGAGGGCCATTGCGCATTAGAACACGGGTGGCATCGACAACCGTCAATGTCGGTCGAATAAATGCCGCCAGATCAACGATGGCTCGATCTATCTGCTGATGCAACTGATTCCGCCGACCGCCAAGGATGCCATAAAGATTCTTCATGGCTATTGTACATGAGGAAAGCGAATGTTGTTTGGTGATCGGCATATTTATAAATTTGTCGGTTTCGATAAAATATTTGAGGACCGGCCAAACCGTCAGAAGCTGGCCGCCCAGATCGGTCATGACATAATCCTCTTCGACCGGAAGGATCACCCTGGCGCCGGCATTTTCGGCCGCTTCTTTGATGCCGGAACGGATAAAGGTCCTGCGGGCATCATTGCAGGTGATATCGGTAACGATCACTTCGGCGGCTCCGGCCGCCAGGCATAGCCGCACCATTTCGGCCACCAGCTCCGGGTTGGTGTCGGCGGCATGTTTGGGCAGTCTGTCCCAGCCGACATTGGGCTTGATGGTAACCCGATCTCCTGATTGAATGAACCTGTCCACGCCGCCGACGGCATCCAGCGCCGCTCGAAGCGCTTCCGGGTGGTTTTCATTTCTGGCCAGGGCGAGCGCGGGGAACGACCTGTCCGCGGCAACCTCGAATCCTTTGGTCTTGGCCATTGTCGCCTGATAGGATGAAGTCTCACGGTTGTGAAAACCGAACCCAACAATTCCGGTAAGAGCGGCCAGTCCCGCGGCATTGGCGGTCTTTTTTAGAAAATCGCGACGTTCCATCAGCTCCCCTTAATCAGCAAATTATAACATCAGAAAATATAAAGGATAAGGATTACCGATGCAAGCCAAAGCAAAACATCCAGAAGCAGCGGCCGATCGGTAAGCAGAAGGCGGGTCGGTGAACCGCCCTTTTCCTCCTTGTGGACCAGATACAGGTAGCGGAAGATGCCGTAAATAACGAAAGGAATAGTGGCAAATAAATATTGTGTGCCCAGTTTGGCGCTCACTTCGGGAGACAAAGTGTAAAACAGGTAAGTTATAACTGTCGAAGCGGTTACGACCCCGATAAGCTGGTCCAGTAAATAAGTGGAATACTTTTCGAGAATCCTGCGATGCGCCCCGGCCTCTTTTTCAAGATAAATAAGCTCATGCCTTCGTTTGCCCAGCCCCAGAAAAAGAGCCAGAACAAAGGTGGTTATCAAGAGCCAGCCCGAGATCTCGACATCTATCGCCACAGCGCCGCCGGCCGCTCTGAGAACAAAACCGGCCGCGATGCACATGACATCTATTATCACCACATTTTTTAATAAAAAAGTATAGAGTATATTCAAGACCAGATAACTCAGGACTACTATTAGAAACGACTGAGTAATCATGGCCGATATTGCAATTCCCACCGCCGCCAAAACAACACCGATTATGGAAGCAGTCGAGACCGAAATTTCCCCCGAAGCAATCGGACGGTTTTTTTTCAGTGGGTGGAGACGGTCGCGCTCGCGATCAATGATGTCATTGAGAACATAAACTGCGGATGAAAGAAAACAGAAGGCGATCAGGGCCTCGAAGGCAATGACGGTTTTGGATAAGACATGGGCCTCACCGGCAAAAATAAGTCCGGCCAGGACAACCCCGTTTTTCAGCCATTGCTGAGGACGCAAAAGTCGGAACAGGCTTTTGATCATAAGTATATATAGTACTTGCTGTTTTCTAATATATCAAGAAAAAATTAGATTAAAAAGGAAGCGATTTTTCCACAAAAGGATAAAACCGGCGGACAAATTCGACCGCCTGCCGGGTCGCTTTATTGAAATCGCCGTCGGGCACGCCGACCGTGATACGAATAATGGCCGCATCGGTCGGCCTGATCAGAAGCGAATTTTTGACCAGATCGAATTTCAAGCCATATTCATTGCGTATCTCACCCGATCGGGTTTCATACCAATACAACATCAATGATTTATAGTCATCGATCGATATAATCAGTCGATTGACATCTTTTATCCGCCCGTCGGCCAGTTGCAGCTGGAAAGGATGTATCTCCTCGATTCGCCAGCCGCCGCCCGGAAGGCAATGTTTCGGTGAGTGAATCTGGCTGCCGTATTTTTGGGATTTGAAATATGCCAGGAAAAAATCCACCGGTTCGCCATCGGCCGTTTTATAATCGCGAACGGTGCTGAGATCGGCCTTCAGAATGTCATAAGCGAACTCCGGCAAAACCTGTTCGGTGCCGCTATATTCGGCATATACCAGAGGGATAAGGCTGAAATCCGGCATCCGGTCGGGCTGTTTTTCGGTGAAACGCAAAGCATTGCCGACAATGCCTCCGAAGATTATAAGAGCTATCGAGAGAAGATATTGCTTCTTCATTTGAATATCCTCCTCAGGATGGCGCCAAACGCGAACAGCATAATAAAGGCGACTACAAAGACCATCGCCCCCATAATCGAATGAAACGGCTCCTCGGTGACAGTCAGATCCGAAGTATAGACAATTACCGAAGTAACAAAAACCCGGAAGACATTACCGATAACTGCAATCGGAATTGCCGAAAGAAACAGAATGATTTTGGCGGTAAGGCTTTTTTGCGACAGGTAGGCGTAAATCGCCCCCAGCGCCAGCAACGACACCAGCGAACGCATTCCGGAGCAGGCTTCGGCCACTTCCAGCGCCTGATTGGGCAAATGAATAATATTCCCCTGCCGGACCACCGGCATCCCGATTATGTTCAACAGCACCGAGGAGACTTTACTGGCCAGAAGCTGCATCGGAAATGTGGCCGAAAAATATATCACATATGGAATTGGTATCATGAAGACCAGAAAAAGAACCGCAAACCAGCTTTTGCGGACAAATTCGGAGCCGAGATGATACAGCATAATGCCAAAAAGTATCACCACCAGCGAAAACCTGACCGTGAAATATTCCGAAGCGCCATTGCCAAGAATAAAGAGAATGACGCCGAAAATAATAACTACCAGTCCCAATCCATTGGGTTTGACCTCGATTTGCGATAACTCGCCACGATTTTTCCAGATCAGGTAAAAAGAAACCAATGGAACCAGAAAACCATGGGAATAATTGGCGTCATGATACCAATCATGAACCAGATCGATGAGCGCCGGGAGATATATCAGGAATAATAATCCCAGCAGAACATAGAATAAATTTTGCTTCGCGGCCGGATAGGTTTTATCAGTCATATTCATTTATTAATATATTTTCTTTTTATATCGGCGCGAAAGCGAAATAAATTGCCTTCAGTCGCTTCTTAGAAGCGGTCTGGTCAGGCAGGTCGGACCGCCGGCCCCCTTGCGGGAGATATCAAAGCCATCATAAACCATAACCTCAACCCCCGCGGATTCCAGTCCCTTCTGCGTTATCGGATTGCCCGAAAGCATAATCACCTTGCGCGGCGCCACCGCCAGGACATTGCAGCCCATCGAGTCGAATTCCGAATCGGGCACTTCGATTAATTCTATGCCACGTTTAATCAGATATTCCCGGAACGGGATCGGCATCAGCAGCGAATAAACCACCGCGAGATCATTATCGATCGGGCTGATTATCGACATCAGGTGCATGACATCGCCCGGCCCTTTCCAGTGCGGGAGCGGCACGACTATAAATTCCTCGACCAGGTCCGCTGTCAGCCCTTTTAATTGCCGGATGCCTTCGGTGTTGGTGCGATAGCCGTGTCCGACAGCCAGCGTTTTCTCGTCGAGCCAGACAATATCGCCCCCTTCGACCCGCCCGTCGCCGGTTATCTTGCCGGCAACAGGGATGCCGGTTTCCGAAAGATACCGGCCGACTGCCGCCGGTTCATCCTCGCGTTCCTTCTTGCCCATATTGCAGAGAATCGCGCCTTTTTTGGTGATAATGACCGGATCGTGAAGGTATATCGAATCAAGGCCGGTGATGTCGTTTTCCGGAAGGAAATGAAAATCAAATACGACCTTCCGCAACAGCCCGAGAAATTTTTCGTATTCCTCGAGCGCCTTGTTATAATCGGGCCGGTCAGTATAATTCAACTGCCGCCACTGCTGATCGATATTCCCCTGGCTCAGGAAAGCATCTTTGGGATGCTTGAGCAGGATACTTCGTATCGTCCCGATTTCCGACTGCCCGTTGGTTTTCATAATCAGTATTATTTATTATTTCTTGAAGCTTTTTTTCGTTTTTTTACAATATCCCTATGTTCCATCAATAAATCATGATGATGTAATCCTTTATGTGGAGCCTTTAATATATCTATAACTATTGATGCATCCTCTTTTATCTGTTTCAGTATAGTAGTTTTGCGAAAACTTTTTCCCAATTCTCTCCAAATGTCTTCAAAAAGCAATATGTATTTAAGATTAGCTCTTCCGATGACGGATCTTCCACCTTCGTTTGGAACTACGAGTAAAACCAAAAAGACATTGGTAGAAATTCTTCCATGGTAAATATTGCCATCCTGCGTTTGGAATCTCAGTTTTCTACCTTTCTTTATCCAACAATGTGTGAGCGATTTATTTATTTTCATAGTGGCGCCGGAAATAAAATGCTGACTCTTCACCTCATAAATCGCTTCAACCGTTTTGTCATTCTTTATAATTGCAAAATCGAGATATGGGCCGCCTGTCTTGGGAACGGCGGTCGGCATTATTTGTCTGACAATCGTATATTTTGGGGAAGAATACTTCTTTTTTAGCCATTGTTCAACAACAGACTCTCCCACATATCCCATTAATCCCATTTCTTGTTTAGGCATTAGCAACCTCCTTACACATAGTATCTGTTATTTGCGAATACTATCAGGAATCAAAACTCCGTTTTGAAAACATAATCTTTGGAAATCTCCATCCCTTATATCCTCAACTCGCCCGCTCAGTTCCGGCCAGTCGGTCAGGGCGATGTCGAGAATCATCGGCGCCAGTTGTTCCGGTGTCGCCAGCTTGCCGCTTCGGTGCAGTTCAACAAACCTGTCCTTAACCGGGAAATCAGATATATCGGTCCCGCGCATGACTTTCTGCATATGACTGTCGAACGGTCCTGGGGACAGGGCCGCAATTCGGATCGGCGTCTCTTTCAATTCCTCCGCCACCACCCGCGTAAAATGGTCCACGGCCGCTTTCTGCGAGCCATACAGTGACCAGCCGACATACACCCGTTTGGCCGCGCCGCTGGTGATATTGATAATTGTCCCGCCCGAGAGTTGCTTCTGCATGATTTTGACCGCTTCACGGCTGCCGATATAAACGCCGAGGACATTGATCATCAACGATTGGACTATCTCATCATCGCCCGCATTGACAAGACGTTTCACCGGTTCGACCACCCCGGCGACATTGAATAAAATATCGACCCGGCTCCATCGCGACTCGATCTCGGCAAAAGACAGCGCCACATCCGGCGGTTTGGTCATATCGGTCGGAAGAACCAGCGCTTCGCCGCCCGATTCGATTATAAGCTTGCGGACTTTCTCCAGTTCCGTCTTACCGCGGGCCAGCAGCACGACGCGAGCCTTTCGATGGCCCGCTTCCATTGCCAGCGCCCGGCCCAGCCCGGCCGATGCGCCGGTGATGACAATCACTTTGTTTTTGGCATCAAGCATATCTCACCAATCTATTTTCATGGCTTCTTTTTTCAAATTGGCCGGCATCTTCTCGATGGCATAGCGAAGCGCCGTGCGCGGCATTTGGCGCTTGTTCTTCATGACGTACTTAAAAACTTCATCCCGGTGACTGTCACCCGCCACTTTGAGCATCCAGCCGTATCCCTTCTGCACCATGTCATCATCGTCGGTCAGAAGAATGTCGGCGATGGCGAAAGCATCTTTCAAGCCCTCTCCGCGCCTGACTGTCGGAATCATGCTCAACGCCGCACCCCGCCGCAGCCAGCGGTTTTTTGATGGTGTCCACTTTTTCACTTTAGGAATCAATTCCGGATAGAGGGCAACCAACTCGCCCAGCGCGCAACAGCAGAGAGAATCGCACGCGCCCCAGTTGCAGACATATTTTTTCAGCCACCCCTCAAGACGGGGAAAATCGGTTTTACTCATCCTGTCGGTGATATTAGCGGCCCACATGAAGGCGATCCCGCGCTCGGTTCCAATATCCGATTCGAGCAATTCCTCGCAGTCCTCCAAAATTTTCTTTTTCGATTCGCCTTTAACCTCTTTGAAAAACTGCGCCGATATTCGTTTGATTATCGGCCCCTTCAGACCGACCGGATTTTCGAGTTTCTCTTTGAACCATCGCTGGTAGTTCATCATATTTTCCGGAACACTCTGCCGGGCGATCTCTTCTCTGAGTCTCTTGACTATCATAATACTCTCTCCCGAATATTGTAATAATTCTCCGATTTAAGCAAAATGTAATATGCCTTCACGATTCTATCATCAGAGAACTAATACCTCGCAACAACGATACAGGCAATCACTTTTTCATAATGAAAGTTACCGGGTTCGGCTCTATGCAATCTTAACTGCGGTGCCGCTGGCCGAAACCATCAACATGCTGCCCGATCCGAATGTGATTGTCTCATAGTCCAGATCGACGGCCACCACCGCGTTGCCGCCCAGACGCCGGGCCTCCTCGGTCATCTCCTGAACAGCCAGATTCTTGGCCTTGCGCAATTCCTCCTCATAGGCGGCCGATCTTCCGCCAACAATATTGCGAATACTCGCAAACAGATCCTTGAAGAGATCGGCGCCGAGAATCGCCTCGCCGCTGACCAGGCCGTAATATTCCACAATCTTCTTTCCTTCGAGAGTGGGGGTGGTCGAAATAATCATTGATATACCTCCATACTTTGAAATAGCGCCGGTAATTTTATTCTACATCGAAATACACCGGGCATCACATCGCCGTTTATTGTAATGGTGTTATGATATACGATTGGGCCCGCAATTTTCAATAAAAAAACCGCGATGGGCCATATTCCATCGCGGTTATGAGTGAGCTATCTACCTGCTCTCTCAGGAGGAAAGACCTCCCGAATAACCAGCTTCTCTTATTGCCTTAAGCAATTCACCGGTTTCGGGGAGTTCCTGGTCATAAGAAACGACTGCTGTTCTTTTATTATGATCGACCGTGACTGCTATCACACCTTTTACTTTCTCAAGAGCGTCCTGAACGGCCAGCGCGCAGCCGCTGCAATGCATCCCTGTAACGCTCAAATTTATTGTCTTCATCATATATGTTTTACCTCGAAACAAAATCTTGCAATATTTATTGTCGATATCATCTTTTTAACGTTTTTCCATCAAAAAGGCCCTTAAAGCCCTGAAATCCTGATCGTTTTCGAGCGAGTATTCATAGTCAATATACTCAAATCGTCCATCCGGCCCGACCACAAAAACTGATCTTTTGAACATTCCATAATCATCAATATAAACGCCCATTTTGTTTCCGAAGGAGCGGGTATGGTCCGCCAGAAGTCTGAAATTGAGATTATGATGCTTGGCCCATTCGTGGTGGCTGAAGACATAATCGCCCGATATCGGTAGAATCTCCACATTCAGGTCGCGGAAATCGGCAAACTCATCCCGAAACGTGCACATTTCGTGCGTGCATCCCGGCGACCAGTCGGCCGGATAAAAGGCCAGCACGTAGCGCTTGCCCATGAGGTCCTCATTCTTGATCCCGGAAAAGACGATCGTATCTTTGGTTGCGTAAGGCAGGTCGAAATTGGGGACCAAATCGCCGACCCTAAACTGATCCGCGGCCCTGATGCCAATCGGTAACATAAGCAAAATAAATAAAAATATAATTGATAACTTTTTCATATTTCCTCCAAAAAAGAAATCTCTTTGTTTAACCTGAAAACAAGAAAGGGGAAGCGATGTTCCGATTATTATTTTTTACCGATAGGGGAGGAAACAGCCGGGTTTTTTGCCCCATTCGGCTGATCATTGACCCGGAAATGATTGCTTAAAACGACGCCGATTATAATCAGGACAAAACCGGCATACCCCAGCAGGCTGATGGTTTCATCGAACAGCGTCAGGCCGATTACAATCGC
Source organism: candidate division Zixibacteria bacterium HGW-Zixibacteria-1 (assembly GCA_002838945.1). Lineage (NCBI taxonomy): Bacteria > Pseudomonadati > Candidatus Zixiibacteriota > candidate division Zixibacteria bacterium HGW-Zixibacteria-1. Next base: position 21,703 of record PGXB01000010.1, on the reverse strand, counting down.
ATAGACAGTCCCGAGATAATTGAAAATGGAAATATTGGAAGCCCGGTCGGACTGGTAAGCTCTGGTCATGAATATCTGGGCGGCGGTCACAGCCAGACCGATCAGGATCAGAATTAACCACTCCCACGCTTGCGGCGCCACCCAGTGAAATACCGAATATGAGCCGACCAGCGGAACTGTCACCAACGGGAAGTAAAACACCACCACCAGGGGATGGTCGAAGTCTTTCAGCTTGCGGATGAAGTTATATGCCATCGCCGAGAAAACCGCTGCGGTAATACCGATAAGCAGCTCCGGCACCGTCACCCTCGGATCGAAGCCTTTGACCATAACCACCCCGCCGAAAGCCACCAGGAAAAACAGCCATTGAAGCGGCGTGGCGCGCTCCTTGAGGAAAATCCCTGAGATAATAATGGTAAAAATCGGCGACATAAACTGGATCGTCACTGCCGAAGCCAGCGGCATATGCTGCAATGTATAAAAATACATTACCAGCGCCGCCGTTCCGGTCAGGCCGCGCAAAAGAAGATACTTTTTGTTATTGCCCCAGGGTTTAAGGTTATTTTTGCGGATCAGGATATATCCCAATATAAGTGTGACAAGGGCGCGGACGAGGACAATCTCATGGGAGGGGATATGGCTCAAATATTTCACCCCGACATTCATCAGGGCGAAGAAAAACGACGACAGGAGAATATATTTAACCCCGGGTGTAATCTGCAGCGCCCTCACCTTTTCAATCCTCTCAAAACAATATCATATCAACCGCTTTAGGCATATTAAGTTCCCAAGATAAAACATCCAGGATTATTCGTAAAGCTATAATTCCAATGCATCGGTCATTGTGGCGAAGCAGATTAAAATGGCGCTTGGATTTGTTGTTAACCAGATAGCCCTGCAATTGTAGATTTAATTGAAATACTCACCGGTTCTTATTTTGTACTTCGCGGTACACTCTGATCCGGTTTTGAACCATTCGGGGCGAAATCTTCGCCCCGTTCTTTTTTAAAACTTCCCGCAACTCCTTAAAATAGCTGCAGTTGCCTGCGTCGGCAAAGTCGGCACAGGGTTTGCCATATTAGATAACACAGCGGGAGATATTCCCGCGAATATAATTGTTAAACAGCAGAGCAGGAGTCAATGAGTCGATCAATGTATTCCCTCCCCAACCCGAGTGCGGGGCCCAAGAGCACGCCGCAATCAGAAGTGAGGGGAATTTCTGCATTGACCGTTAAATTAAATACCCAACAAGCAAACCGTCTATTTGAGGCAAATAGAAGAATTAATATAAGTACCAGAGGAGGAAGAGAATGAAAGTAAACAGGCATCATCGTTTTCTGTTTCTTGCAGGATTCCTGATGATTCTGCTCGCCGGATGTTCCGCCGACAACCCGGTCGGCTCGGGCGACAGCAATGCTGTGTCGCCGACACAGCCGGTCTTTTTGATCGCCGGAGATCCGGTTCAGATATCTGCCAGGGTGGCCACTATCGATCCGACCCAGCAGATGCTGACCTTTGTCGATCATCCCGAGACCGCCGTTGTCGATGAAGAGACTGAAATTTTTACGATACAGCAGGGCGTGGAAACACCGGTCCCGTTCGACTATATTCAGATCGGCGACTCGGTGCAGGTCTGCGGCACTCTGCAGGAGAGTGGATATATCCTGGCCAATCGGATTCGTGTCTATCTCGAATCGGATTGCCCGGACTATGACCTCTCCTTCAGGGATATCATAACAGCCATCGATTACGATGCCGGAACCTTCACCGTTTCGGAGCGCACCGAGACCATCACTACTGATGCTTTCACAATTATCTGGGGCGTGGATGGCGGCAAAGTCGAGTTTACCGAGCAGGCGGCCACAGGCAACTTCGGTACAAATGCCAAAGTCGTTGTCGGTAATGTTCCATCTTTCAGAATTGTCGGGTATGCCTTCACGGATTTGAAGGTAGGTGATGTTGTCGAGGTCAAGGCCAATATTGTCAATTCATCCACCCTGCTGGCCGTCTCGATCAAGCTGGCCGACTCGAATTTCAAGGATTGTGTCGAATTTGACGGCCTTATTGCCTCATTGGATTGCGACACGCGTATCGTCACCTTCCAGGATTTTGACTGGATCGGATGGGTCTGTCCCGGCGCCGTTTTGACCGGGCTTGACGGGACGCCTCTGGCCCTTTGCGATTTTTCGGTGGGTGATCAGGTTGCCGTGAAAGGTTATCCGACCGAAGGCGACACCCTTAAAGTCTGCCTGATGGAGCAGCAATAAATTAAGGTAAAAGGCAATTTGCCGGCGCCAATTTCGGGGTTAGGTGAGCCTTTTAAGGCAAAAATAAAGGCGGTCTGGTCGACCGCCTTTATTATTATGGAAGACGAAAAGCAACAATATTCAATTCATAGACCTGCAGGTATGCTAACTCCGTTGCCGCCAGGCAACCGCCGCAAAGCCGATATTGCCGCCCAGCCTCTTGCTGCCCAGACTTCGATCATAATGGAATCCGGCCTTGTTATGAACTATAATTGTATTGGCCACAATTGATCCGTAGAAATCGGATGAATTTCTCAGGTCGGCGTCGCCGTCCGGATTATAAAAGACCGCATATATTTCCCCGCTGTTTTTCAGGACAAGATCCCCCTGAGATAAGAACATCAAATCACCGGGGGTTCCACCGGCATTAACCCCGCCGGAATTCTTGATTTCAATATCTCCGGTCACATATATTTTTACTGCCGCTCCGGGGGCGATTAGCAACTCCGCGCTGTTTTTTAGAATCAGGCTTGAAAAATAGTATGTTCCATCGGAGAGCGTTACAGTACTACTGGTTTCAAAGGCATGACTCGATGGATTATAGGAATAGCTCCCGGATATTCCGCTGACATTATCATTATAAGCTTCGGCTATATCGAATTCGGATTGCGGAATCGGATCGAGTGTCTCTTTGGGTACATTGTATTTGATATCTCCCGTGACCGTGGCGCCGGCGTTAATGTCCAGAGACGAACTGTCGCTCGATGTTACCACATCCCCTCCGACATTAGAGCCGTTGTGCATAACGATACCGGCATTCGAGCCGACATCGCCGCAAAGCGTATCCTGTGTTGCGGCATATGAACCGGAATCGGAATTGTATGAATCCGTACTCATGCCGTTTTTCAATTCGACAATATCATCGCCGAACAGGGCCGACTTAAAGGGGCTATTATATGCGGGGATCACTGCCATCTCGATTACTGCCTGGGCGCTGATGGTCCATCCCGATGATATAATCACGATGGTATCCTTCAGCCCGGCATTCGCCGAACTGTCGATTATTTGCACTGTGTATGTGCCGTTGTTGAAGGCAACGCTGGAGTAGCCGGCCGTCCATGTCGGATCGGCGTTAAGCTGCACGATGGCTCTCCGAGCGCCCGCTTCGGCAATATAAAATGTTTTGTCGGTGTTGAGCTGATTGAAGGTAAGATCGATATCGGTGTTGGATGATTTTACCGTCATTATGGCCAGAATTGACAGCATCGCTATCAACAGAAGCGAAATCAGCAGAGCGCTGCCTTTTTCATTTCCGCAATATATCATGCCTTATCTCTCGTTTGTATGTGGTCTGTGCATTCTTTGTAATAATAAGCAATTTTATTGCCAGAAATTCGACTTAAATTGACATCCCGGTATGGTTTTAAGTTGCTGTAAAACATTCTCTTACAAATATATATTATACCGGGTCGACGGTCCGGTATGGGGCTGTCCCCATATTGTATCCCGGATATCTCAACTAGTTTTAAGACTGAAATAATCTGTGAAGGATGTAATTATTCGGACTGTCATGTCTGTCGGCCATTAAAAAACGGCGGGTGTGAAGCCCGCCGTTCGGCTGTGGGTTGCGGGGGTGATGTGTTGGGATTTCAATCACTCCCCGACTTTTAAGGAGGGTTCATGCATTAAATTTATAGTTCGCGCCAGGCGACCGCTTCATAGCCGATAATACTGCTGATTCTCTTTTTACCCAGCTCGCGGTCATAGTGAAAAGCGGCGCTGTTATGCACTACAATGGTTTTTGCAACGATCGAACCATAGAAGTCGGCCGAATTTCTCAGGTCGCCATCGCCATCCGGACTGTAGAAAATGGCCGACAATTCTCCACTGTTTTTCAGGACGATATCTCCCTGAGAAAGAAACATCAAGTCGCCCGGGGTTCCGCCGACATTAACCCCGCCGGAATTCTTGATTTCGATATCACCGGTGACATATATTTTTACTTCCGCCCCGGGGGCAATAATCAGCTCGGCGCTGTTTTTCAATATTATGCTTGAAAAGTAGTACGTTCCGTCAGAGAGCGTAACAGTACCACTGGATTGAAAAGCATAGGTTGATGGATTATAGGAATAACTGCCGGATATTCCGGTGGTATTGTCGTTATTCGACTCGGCCATATCAAATTCGGCTTGCGGGATCGGATCGAGCGTCTCTTCAGGCACATCGTATTTGACATCTCCCGTGACCGTGGCACCGCCGTTGATGTCCAGAGCCGAACTGTCGCTCGATGTTACCACATCCCCGCCGACATAAGAGCCGTTATGCATGGTGATAGTGGCATTCGAGCCGACATCGCCGTCCAGCGTATCTCTGGTCGCTGCGTATGAGCCGGAGTCGGAATTGTATGAGTCCGTCCTCATACCGTTCTTCAGCTCGACACCGTCATCGCCGAACAGAGCATGCTTGAAAGGGTTATTATATCGCGGAACCACGGCCATTTCCACGGCCGACTGGGCGTTAATGGTCCATCCAGTTGAGGTGATAATGATAGTGTCAATCAGAGCGGCATTGGTCGAACTATCAGTAATCTGGACTGTATAGGAACCGCCATTGAAGCCAATATTCGAATAGCCGGCGGTCCATGACGGATCGATATTAAGTTCTGCAATGGCTCTTTTGGCGCCCGCTTCGGCGATATAAAAGGTCTTGTCGCCGTTGATCTGATTGAAGGTCAGATCCATATCGGTATTGGACGACCTGACCGCCATCACGGCCAGAAGCGTCAGCATACCCATCAGAAGCAGCGATATCAGGAGCGCGCTGCCTTTTTCATTATGTAATATTGCTCTTCTCATGTTCGCCTTCCTTTATAATGCAACGTTTCTTAAATTCACCGTTTCGAGTGCCGTGTATGTCCGGTACCCGCCATTATTAACATAATCCTCATCCGGCTTGGCCGCCTGAATGTCGATTGTCACCTGGACCGTAGAAGAATTGATGGCCGTGAAAGTGACATCCGTTATGCAGTCCGCAAAGACTTCCGCCGCGGCGCTGTTGACCTTTTTCATCAGTTTTTGCGGCGAACTGCCGGAAGGGAAGGTGGGCATTGCCAGCAATTCAGTACTGGTGTAATCCTCGAGATAATACATAATGGTATCGATCGGCTGTGTGTCGCTGTAGAATATCAATAATGAATCGCCGTTGATTCGGTACGGTGCATGAGCGCCCACTTTATATCCGGCCATGCGCAGCGTCCGGGTGATATCCTGGAGGCTGGCCCGGGAGGCCTGTTGCATGTCGGAGATCTCTTCCTGGGCCAGCGTCTGGTTATGCATCGATATATAAAATTCGAAACCTGCCGCCGCCAGAACGCCCGTAATAAACATGGCGATCAAAAGCTCGGCAATCGTGTATCCTCTGTTATTGCGTAATTTCTTCATCTGCCATACTCCATTGTTATGAACTTTTGACCTTATATGTTGAATACTGATTCGATCTCTGGACGTTCTGGTTGTCGGTCCATGAGACAACAACATCTATCTTATAAACGCCGTTCGGAATCAGCGTATCGACCGAATGATCCTGGATATTTGTGGTTCTCGTATATATGCTTTGAAGGCCCGTCTCCGTTTCGATGTAAGGGACGGTCGGCATGGTATGGAGGCCCTCGAAATGTTCCACTTTCTGTTTAAGAAGGTTGGCGGCAACGGAGTTGTCACGCGAGATGACATTACCTTCAATCGATACCACCACCATCGGCGCCAGACCCATCAGCCCGACCCCCAGAATAATCATCCCGATCAGAACTTCCAGAAGACTGACACCGTCACTGTTTGATATTATATTCCGTCTCATATATACGAATCCTCCTCTTTTGCCAGAGGTTAATTGCATATTCGATGCCGGAACGGCAAAATCATTTACCCAAAAGTATGCCTATTTAATCTGTTGACATTCTTACGGTTAACGGCGAGCGGGTTTTGGGGCGAGATTGAAAACCAGAATTATATATCAGAATTATCAATAAAATATGGGATTCAACCCATAGTCTTGGCTCCGGGGGGGGCACTGCGCCGGTGGAGGAGTAGAGTTGAATATATATCAGTAATACTATCTAAAGTTCATAATACCAGAGAAGCATTGCTTCGTGGGCAGCCGGCGTAGCCAAAGCGATGAATCGCGCCCAGCCTGCAGCCCATCCGGGCATAGAATTTACATGCGGGAACATTAACATTCTGGGTCTCCATGCCCAACTGGCCAAACCCTTTCGCCTTTGCCCAATCAGCCGCATGGAGGAATAATTTTCGGCCGATACCGTTTCCGCGCACCTTTTGATCAATCCGAATATCCCATAAGACCGCCATATCTGTTCTTTGGAATTTATCGAGCGGGTAGATGTCGGCATTAATGGCCACCGCCGCACCGCCGACCGGAACATCGCCATCGCGCGCCAAAAATATGCCCCAGTCTGCCGGATCAAACTCCTTTGCCCAGGCCGAGATGACATCGCCGCCACCGGCGTCATAATCTTTGAGGTACGGCATATCGACCTTTTCTTCCACGAGTCGAAAACCACCAAGACCATGGTCAATTTCATCCACCCGGTAAATCGACTCCACCAGAAAGCGACTGGGGATGCTGCTGTAAAGCGAGTACCTGTCCGGTCCGATTCTGTCTATTTGAATAGCCATATTATCAGGCTCTTTAATCATCTATTTCCAATGATACGCAAAAAAATTCAGGAGCGCCATGATCGGCGCTCCTGACATAAAATATTATTAATAATGATTACTCTTCGGTTTCTGCCGTTATTTCCTGCGGCTTAATCTTATGATTTTCATAATCGACCGCTTTTTCGATGCCATAGCCGAACAGCTCCGGGTTTTGATATAGTCCCCGTTCATTGGCAACTTTGGTTGATTCTACTTCAAAAGATTGTGATTTAGCAAAGGCGTCTTTGCGGATGCCGGTTACCTGCCAGGAGACTTCCATAAACGGCTTGCCGCCCGAAATCATAAAATGATTATCTTTAACTTTTTGAGAAACATATAAATCAGGCATCGGTGATCCAATCGGTGTCAATTGATACCGATAACTTTCATTCAGCGATTCGAAATATGACGGCATCTCGACGGTCGCCTCACCGTTGGCATCAAGCTCGGCGACACCGTCATAGACATTTTTCATTTCCGGTGAAGAAACATCGGCATGCATTAAATACATATTTTCCGGATCCTGAGGATGGTCGATCTTAAATGCGCCGGAGGCTTTAGTATACCCACCTGTTATATCTACATTGCCATAGAAGTATGCGCCATAATTACCGTTGCTGACGCCACAGCTGCCATAAACTCCATACTTATTCGTGGCATTAGTGGCAGAAAAATAACCGCCATAGCCATTCACCCCATAACTACTTGCGCCATAAACGCCGTAAGCAGCGCCAGATTGATTAACCCCCCAACTTGTAACATATCCATAAACTCCATAGCGATCGCCTTCACCTGTGCACTGTCCTCTGACAGCAAACAAAGTGCCGGTGCTAGGGTTCACAATAGCACAATTAATTCCATTTCTGACGGATGATGTAGAAAAGTGTCTACTGACATTCAGCAGGTTTGTATACGAAGGGGCCGTCTCTGTGACGGTTCCAATGACAATACCGACGTCGTCTGCAGTCAAGACGCTATCGCCAAGATGAAAATCATGAAAAGTCTTATTTCCCCAGATTGACTGAGTTGAGCTGAAATTGACGGCAGTTCCATAGATTTTTGTTGTTGCAATGTCAGCCATGGTGTTTATATCCAAGTTTGTAATGGAATTATCTACAATTTCATCTGATCCCACGGCACTTGTGGTAATTTCGGAAATACCGACAGCATCGGCGGCAATCTTCACGGCTGTAACTGCGTCACTGACAATTTTATCTGAAGTAACACTGGAGTTGGCGATTTTAGCTGTTGTAACCGCGTTGGATGCAATCTTGACATCCGTAACGGCGCCTGTATAAATTTTTCCTGAAGTAATGGCACCATCAGCAATTGCATCTGACCCAACAGCATTCGTGACTATATGACTTCCAACTATGGAATTATAGGCAATCTTTCCGGTCGTGACGGCGAAATTGGCGATCTCGGAAGAACCTACGGCATTATCAGCAATTGCATCTGACCCAACAGCATTCGTGACTATATGATTTCCAACTATGGAATTATAGGCAATCTTTCCGGTCGTGACGGCGAAATCGGCGATTTTAGCTGTTGTAACCGCGTTGTTGTTTATTTTTTCTGATGTAATAACGCTGTTGGCGATCTCATCCCATCCCACTGCGGCGGTGCCGATATGAGAGGAGTTTATTGCATTTGAACCGACCGATATTGTGACATCACCGGATGAGCCGCCGCCCGTCAAACCGCTGCCGGCCGTGACACCGGTGATATCTCCGGATCCGGCTGCATCATCGGAAACCACCCAGGCCGAACCGTCCCACCTGATAATCTGATTTGTCGTCGCGCCGTTCTGGTTAAGGTCTTCAAGTAGAATTGAATGATTTTGTATATGGGCCGAATGAATGGAATTGTCGTCAATTTTTTCCTGCGTGACGGCATCCGTAGCAAGTTTGGCATTGGTGATGCTGCCATCGGTCACTGTAGTCGCAAATTGACTAGTGTCCGATGAATTGGCGTGCCAGGCGAAGGCCGCTGACGTGATCGCTGTCCGCGGCGTGACTTCGGCATCGGTCCCTATCGTTATTCCAAGAAACGGATCGCTGCCGGGCCCGAATATATCGGCAGGAAGCGGGACGCTTGTGCCCAATTTGTAACTAAACAGGCCGTTGCTGACGGTGACAGCCTGGAACCCGGATGACCACAAGGAATCATTGCCGGCCTCCGAACCGTAAATTTTGAACTTAATCAGGTACGGCCCGTCGGCAACCGGGTCGCCGCCTGGGTCGGTCAGCCGCCCCTGGTAATTGATAAATTGCGGCACTTCGGCCGACAGCGATATTACTATCGTGAGCAATATCAAAGTGCATAGAATACACTGGTGCAATTTCGCGTTGAGCATGCTCGGCTCCCGAATTTATAGTTGGTTTTTGATTTCCCTGGTACTTATTCTAATATCGTCAATTTTTCGGATTTGACAAGGGCAAAGTAGCTGCCACATTCTGCCAAAAAACTTAACACCGCCGGGGGATTACCCCGGCGGCGGTGCGCTTTTTCTCGAGACAATTTTTCGACTGTTAGAATTTCTAAAACTTCGCCCAACGCGGGACACGCGGGAACGGCGAAACATCCCGGATATTCGCCATGCCGGTAATATACATTAAGGTCCGGTCAAAACCAAGCCCGAATCCGGAGTGCGGTGTCGTGCCATACTTGCGCAAATCCAGATACCAGTCGTAAAGCGCCGTGTTCATCCCCTTTTCCTGCATATGCGCCAGCAGGACATCATAACGCTCCTCGCGCTGCGAGCCGCCGATAATCTCGCCGATTTTCGGCACCAGCACATCCATCGCCCCGACCGTTTTCCCGTCATCATTGACCCGCATATAGAACGCCTTGATCTTTTTGGGATAATCGAAAACGATGACCGGTTTCTTGAAGACCTTCTCGGTCAGATACCGCTCATGCTCCGACTGCATATCCACACCCCAGCCGACCGGGAACTCGAACTTCTCGCCCGATTTCTCGAGGATTTTGATGGCTTCGGTGTATGGCAGTTTCTCGAAATCGGAGTTGACCACATGCTCAAGCCGCTCGATCAAACCCTTGTCGACCCACTGGTTGAAAAAGGTCATGTCCGAGGCGCATTTCTCGAGCGCCCAGCGGAACAGATATTTCAGGAAATCGACCGCAATCTCCATATCACCCTGCAAATCGCAGAAAGCCATTTCCGGTTCGATCATCCAGAATTCCGACGCGTGCCTGGCCGTATTCGAGTTTTCGGCCCGGAAGGTCGGCCCGAACGTGTAAACATCGCCCAGCGCCTGGGCCGCCACTTCGGCCTCAAGCTGGCCCGAAACGGTCAAATAAGTCTCGGCGGCAAAAAAGTCTTCATTGAAATTTACCCCGCCGTCAACAACCGGAGCCTTATTCAACTCGAAAGTGGTCACGCGGAACATATCGCCCACACCCTCAGTATCCGAGGCGGTAATAACCGGCGTATGAATATAATAAAAACCCCTGTCCTGAAAGAACTTATGTACCGCATAAGCAATACTGGAACGTACCCGGTTGACCGCCCCAAGGGTATTGGTGCGCATCCGTAAATGGGCGATTTCCCGCAGGTATTCGAAGGAGTGCCGCTTTTTCTGCAGGGGGTAGGTCTGGTCGGCCGGACCGACTAAGGCCAGCTTTTCGACCACAAAGTCATATTTTTGCCCTTTGGCCGGCGATTCGATAAGTTTTCCTTCGGCCCGAATCGCCGCGCCGGTCAGGATATCCTTCAGGACCGGAAAATCTTTCGGATTATTAATCACCGCCTGGAGATTATTCATGCAGGAGCCGTCATTGATTTCGATAAAAGCGACATTGCTCGATTCACGAATCGTCCTGACCCAGCCCAGAATAATCAAATCCTGGCCGGTCGCGACCGAATCTTCGACGAGGATTTTAGCAACCCTGGTCCGTTTGAAATAGTCCATTACATCCTCCAGCGGTAACAATTATATAATATAAAACGAACTACGCTCCGGCGTCGGAAAATCTTAATCAAGAGCCTTATATTATTTTATAGTCGGCGATAAATCAAGGAAATTCAAAGAGGTCTTGGCCCCCTCCTTAAAATATTATTGAAATAGATTCAAAATTTTTTGCGGAAAAATGAAACATTATATGAAATCCGGCAGTATAAAAAAACAGAAGGCGCAATTAGCAAATAGAACAGCTTAAGAGCAATTGATTCCCAACCTATTGCCTACAAGGCGCCGACCGACGGGGATTGCGGTCGGCGCTTTGCAATTATAGAGACTTTACTCCTGGGCATTTTCCACCAGTGTCCGGTAATGACCGATTGTTTCCTCGACAAATTCCTTCGACTCCGATTCGGCCAGAACCGTAAAAGCGGCCGCCAGATTGTCCGGAGCCACCAGCACCCAGCCGCCGTTTTCAATAATCCTGACACCGTCAATCAACTGGCGATTCTTGGTTTCGGTTTCGGTGATCAGACGGCGCATGACCTTGCCTTTTTGGGCCCAGGGGCAGGGAACACTGACCGATTTACGGATGTATTTTTCGTAGTGCCCCCGCAGTTCGCCCAGGCGAACCTTTTCCTTCGCCATCATTTCCAGGATATAAACGGCGTTCAGGATGGCATCGGAACCCATCTGGAACCCCGGGAAGATGAATCCGCCAAGAGTGCCGCCGACAAAATCGACATTGTTTTGTTTCAGCGCCTCCATCATAGCCAGATGCGAATTCCGAACCCTAATCACTTCGATGCCATACCTCGAGGCAATCTCCTCCACACCCATCGATGCCGCCACCGGAACGGCTATTCTATGGGCGGTGTGGGTTCTCAGGAACAGGTCGGTAACCAGCAGCAGAAGCAGCTGGTTGTCGATAAAGAAACCATTTTCATCGACCACGGTCAGCTTCTCGGCCGCCGGGTTGATCAAAAAACCGATATCCGAATGCAGCGTCCGAACAATCGAAGAGAGCTGGACAATAGCCTGGACCAGTTCATCCGGATGGCGGGAAATACTTCTTGGATTCAAAAAGGCATTGAGATCCACCAGGTTAATACCCAGTTGGGAAAAAATAGTGGGGAAGACGACACTGGCGCCGCCGTTGGCATAATCGATAACCACCTTAAAGCCGGCTTTTCGGATGGCACTCGGATTTATTGCCGCGATAAAATCGGCCCGATACTGCTCCAGCATCCCCTGCGGATTATCAAGATGTCCGATTTCATCCAGCCTGGCCCTTCGGTAGTCCTCGCCAAAAAAGAGACGCTCCACTTTTTTCAGATTGGCACTGGGCATGTCGAGCCCGTCACCGTTAAAGAAAATGAAATCTATCAAATTTTGGTCGGTCGGATTGTGCCTGACATATACTCCGGCCGCATAGTCACCCTTGCTGAGCGCATATCGGACAACCGGAATCGGCAGCATTCCCAAATCATCGGCGTTGACCCCGGCCGCCAGGAATCCGGCAATCAAGCCGCGCTTGAGAAGACGAGAGGTATCCGAAGCATCACGGCTGGTTACCACCCGCTTTCCCTGACCGAGATAGGCCCCGAAGGCACCACCCAGCTTGACCGCCATTTCGGCCGTTATTTCGGTCAGGGCCAGACCGGTGACTTTGGATTGCGTAAACAGCTCCCGGTTCCACTTTTCACCCCAAACCAGTGAGAATGACACAATGGCGCCCTCATCGACCGTTTTACCGGGCCATATCTTGCAATTGGCTTTAACGGTGGCGCCGTTGCCGACCGTGCTGTCATCAGAAACTACAACATCATCAAGCAGGGCAACATTTTCCCCGATGGCCACCCGGTCACATACAATGGCGCTGGTAAGCTGCGATTCGGCGCCTATCTGAACATCGGACCAGATCACCGACCGGCTGATATCGGCGCCCTCGCCGACTCTGGTACGCGCGCCGATAACCGAATTCTCGATTTTGGCCCCGTCGGCGATCACCGCATTGTCGCCGCAGACAATAACACCCCCGAGCTTAAGATTTTCACCAAGATGGACATTCCGGCCCAGATGCAGCATCGCCTCGCCATGATTCTGCCGTCTCATGCCCAGTTCAAGATTTATCTGCCCACTGAGAAGGTCCTCGTGCGCCCGGCGGTATTCATTGATATTGCCGACATCCTTCCAATAGCCGTCGGTAATCATTCCGAACAGGCCCATCTGTTTTGACAGCATCAGCGGGAAAAGGTTTTGCGAAAAATCAAAATTGGTTTTGGGCGGGATCAATCTTACTGTGTGCGGTTCAAGAATATATATGCCGGTATTGATAGTATCGGAGAAAGCTTCGCCCCATGACGGCTTTTCCAGAAAGCGGACGATCTTTCCCTCTTCATTGACAATCACAATACCATAAGGCAGCGGATTTTCGACCCGCGTCAATAGAATCGTGGCCTCCGAATTCTTTTCCTGGTGCCACCGGATGGTCCCCTCCAGATCGAAGTCGGTCAGAACATCGCCGGAAATTACGAGAACGGTCTCATCGATAAATGTGTCGGCATAGCGCACGGCGCCGGCTGTCCCATAATCTTCATTGGGCTGCAAATAATCCATTTTAACGCCGAACTTGCGCCCGTCATTGAAATGGTTCTTTATCTCCTCCGCCTGGAAGAACAACAAAGATACCAACTCGGTAAAGCCGTTCTTCTTAAGCAGATTAACGACATGCTCCATCATTGGAATGGTCCCGATCGGAACCATGGGCTTGGGGACGTTGATTGTCAGCGGTCGCAGCCTGGTTCCAAAGCCCCCGGCCATGATTATCGCCTTCATGTGATATCTCCGATAAAATTAATCTCTCTGGACTTATCCGGGTAAGTGTCCGGATTTTTTCATACTTTCCAATATATCAAAAAAATCATTGTATTCAATTGCGTTTACGTCATGGGTCCGGCAATATTCCAGTAAATCACCACGAGCGTAAATAATATCCGCGTGGGGCACGGCGCATAAATCCGACAGCCCGTCGCCGATAAAAACTATCTCCCACTCATTTCGGCTGGGGCCGACGATGTCATTAATCCGGGCACCTTTACAGCAGCCGCATCGCTCGCAGCCGTCATTGTCATAAATAAAGTCAAGAATAAAGCTTCGATTCTCGACCTTTCCCTTGTTGCTGAAGTACTTGATCTCCTCCAGATTGTACTTCTTTAACATATAATCAATGTAAATATCGGTCCCGTCCGAAACAATATAAAAAGGAATTCCGGCTGTCCTGACGGTTCGATAAAACTCGATTGCACCCCGGGCCGGTTTAAATTCGGCCAGGAATTCATAAATTTCATCAAGGGTCGGATGGATCATCGACGCTTCGCTCGTCAGGCACTCGCGTGATGTTATCTCGCCGCGTTTCCAGCGTTCGACCAGCGGCATAATGCGGCCATCGGAGAAGTGTCGAAAAATGCGGTGACCGATATCCTTTTCGGAGAATGATCCGTCAAAATCCGAAAATATTATTGTCTTTTTTGTCTTTACAGGCATTGGCGGCGCTATTTTTAAAAATCATACGCGGCATTTGTAAAACCAAACAGCCGCAATTTACATTATACAAATTTATATCAGAGGTCCGTGCTCTTATTGATATCAATTGTCAGTCTTTGCTTTCGGAGATAAAACTTCCTCAGCCATGATAATATCCCGACGGTATGGAACAATTGCCTCCCGATAGGATCGCTCTTCGCCGAATTGGGCCTCGATTGCGATCTGATAAAGCCGCTGGCGGATAAAATCGCCATAGACTTCATACTGTCGGAGATCATCATCTTCCGCGATCCGGCTGATTTTGTCGATTACCCGTAGTAGTCCCTCCGAATAGTTGTTAAATATCGTTTCATCGCGGGCGAACTGCGCCAGCAGCGTTATATCCGATTCATATTTCAGGTTTTTGCGACGCATATGGTTCACAAAATCGCCGAGCCACCTGGCCGATGATTCCGTGAATGGGGCATAGGCGATAATTTCTTCCTTGTTATTAATGGCAAAATCCCGAAGTTGCTGCGTTCTTTCCAGCCACTGCGGGAATGGCTCACTGGACGGCGGTTTATAATAATAATCAGGCGGAATGCCGGCGGCGCTGTCGATCACTTCCGCCTCCGGGTCATTCAAAAATCGATTCCCCTCGAAATAATAACGTGCCGTTGTCAACCTGACTCCCGAGCCGTCATAAAGCCCGTTATATTCCTGGACCAGCCCTTTACCAAAGGTGGTATCGCCGATCAGAACCGCGCGCCCGGCGTATTTGAGAGCGCCGGCCAGGATCTCCGAGGCTGATGCCGACCCGCGATCGACCAGAATCGCCAGCGGCAGGCCGTTGGTGATGTCCCGCCCGGATGATTGAAATTGATCGTTCCGCCAGCGCGAACGCCCTTTGACGCCGACAATCAAATGCCCCTTATCAAGGAAAAGATTGGCCGCCGCGACCGCCTCATTGAGCAAACCACCCGGATTGCCCCGCAGATCAAGAATAATTGATTTAACTGAATCTTTCTGATTTAAATATAATGAATCCAGGCAGGCCAGCAGATCCTCGGCGAGATTTGCCTCAAAGTCCATTATGCGGATATACAGACTCTTGTTTTCGGTCAGGCCCGCATAGGGAATATGAATCAGCCTGAGTTTCTCCCTGACAAGATCGAACTCCAGCGTGTCGGCCATCTGGTTGCGGGCAACCGTCACCTTGACCGATGTTCCTTCCTCGCCTCGTAGAATATATGTTGACTGATAGGAGTTCAACCCACCGAGCCTCACTGAGTCGGCCTTGATTATAATATCGCCGGTTTGCATTCCGACCCGGCCCGCCGGCCCATCCTCACGAACGGACATTATCATCAATCCCTTATCATCGGTTACGACGGTGATGCCGATGCCGCCGTATGATCCGGAAAATTCCTCGGTGACACGATTAAGATCCTCCGGCTCGAGATAACCGGAGTAGCGGTCAAGCGAGCTGAATATGGCCTGCCGGGCCTGCCTGACCATCTGCGTGGCATTGTATTCTTCGGGATAAAGATAATTAATCAGGTCAAGGCTGGCAGCCAGTTGCATCGAATAATAAAGGTTGTTGTCCGAGAGAACATAAAAAGACAGGGCGGTAATCATCAGGATCATCGAACAGAATAAAATCACCGACCAGAGAATGGTCGAGCGACGGTATCTTTCGGGGGAATCGGTTATTTGATTTCCAGTCTTGTCCAGAGGCAAGCCTGCACCTCGCTGAAGATTTCTTCTATACTTTTGTTGCCGTCTATAACGACGATCCGTTTCGGTTCCTGTTTGGCTATCTCGAGAAAGCCCTTCCTGACCTTGTTGAAAAAATCCTCCGACTCCGATTCGAGCCGGTCCGCCTTTTGTTTGCGGCGTGTCAGCGAGGTTTCGTAATCGACATCGATCAGAATGGTCAGATCGGGAATAAACTGCCCGACCGATAGCTTATGCAGCTGCTTTATGGATTCAATATCAAGGTCGCGCCCATAACCCTGGTAGGCGGTGGTCGAGTCGAAAAATCGGTCGCACAAAATTATTTTGCCGTCAAACAAAGAAGGTATGATCACATCCCTGATCAATTCCGCCCGCGCCGCCACATAAAGCATCAATTCCGAAACCGGATTTATATGAAATTCCATATTCAGCAGGATTTCCCGGATTTTTTCCGAAAGCGGCGTCGAGCCCGGTTCCCGGATCTCCAGGACCGGCAGTCCCTTTTCCGACAAATACTGCTCAGTCATCTTCAGCTGCGTGGTTTTGCCGCAGCCGTCGATGCCCTCGAACGTTATGAAATATCCTTTTCCGTCCATATCAAAAACAAAGGCGAACAATTGTTGTTCGCCTTTAATATACGCATTTATACTTTAAGCAAAACTACTTTTTCTTACGAGTTGCAGCCTTCTTTGCTTTGGCCGCCGGTTTTGCCGCCGGTTTCGCTTTGGGCTTGCCTTTCGGTTTGCTGGCATCTTTCCAGCCATATTTGAGAATAAACTCCTCGGTCAATTGGCGCGCTTCGTCATCGGTATATTGAACCGGCGGAGATTTCTTGAAATATGACGCCGGCCCTTCGAGTGCCCCCGAGATACCGTTATCAAGCGCCAGCTTGCAGCAACGGACAGCATCGATAACGACGCCGGCCGAGTTCGGCGAATCCCACACTTCCAGCTTTAACTCGATATTGAGCGGCACATCGCCGAAGGTTCGTCCCTCCATCCGGATATAGGCCCATTTGCGGTCGGACAGCCATTCCACATAATCCGACGGCCCGATATGGACATTGGCCTTGCCGATATCATAATCAAGCTGGCTGGTGACCGCATTAGTCTTGGATATCTTCTTCGATTCCAGACGCTCCCGCTCAAGCATATTCAAAAAGTCGGTATTGCCGCCGACATTGAGCTGGCTGGTGCGTTCCAGCCGGACCCCGCGTTCGCGGAACAGGCGGGTGAGAACCCGATGAACGATAGTGGCGCCCACCTGAGACTTGATATCATCACCGATAACCGGCAAGCCTCTTTCCTTGAATCGGCCCTGCCAGTATTTCTCGCGGGCAATGAATACCGGAATGCAGTTGACAAAACCGCATCCGGCTTCAAGAATCTGCTCGACATACCACTTCGTGGCGGTCTCGGAACCGACCGGCAGATAGCTCACGACCACATCGGTTTTGGTGTCCCGGAGAAGCTTGACAATATTGACCGTGTCGCCGGGTGCCTTCTCGATAATCTGCGAGAGATATTTCCCAAGCCCGTCATGGGTCATGCCGCGCTGGACGATAATGCCGCTTTTCGGCACGGTGCAAAACTTGTAGGTATTGTTCGGTTTCGTGAAAATGGCTTCCGACAGATCCTTGCCGACCTTGTTCTTGTCGATGTCGATAGCGGCCGAAAACTCGATATCGCTGATATGATACCCGCCCAGGTTGACATGCATCAAGCCGGGGACAAAATCACTGTCCTTGGCTTTCTTGTAGTACTCCACTCCCTGGACGAACGATGATGCGCAATTACCGACGCCGATAATGGCAACTCTGACTTTTCCCATTTATAAAACTCCCTTCTTAAGAATAATTTCTAATCGACACGGCCAATATAACAAAGATGCCGGGTATGTCAAGAAAAATATTGACAAATGATAATTCCATAGTATATTGATGATGACCATATAGTCATTATATATAAAGTAATAGCCTATGAATGAAAATCTGATTGTAGCGCTTGAAGAGAAGGGAATCGTCTCGGCGACGTTCCGCAAGCTGCATCCGCAGAAAAAACAGAAGCTGTATCTGGCCGGGCTGAATGAGTTTGCCCGCGAAGTCTTTGACCGCGTCTCGATCGACCGTATCGCCGATGCGGCCGGTGTCTCCAAGGGCTCGCTGTTTCAGTATTTCGGCAGCAAAGAAAATGTGCTGAAATTTCTGTTCGAGATATTTATCGATAACTACAAGCGCGAATGGGATGAAAACTATCATCAGAGCCGCGAGGTGCGCACTCTGGATCGGCTGCGGATTTATTTCAACGCGCAGCTTGAATTCTGGGATGAGCGCCGGCTGGAATACTTCTTCTATATCAAAATGATGTATGAAAACAGCCGCGAACTTAGCGGATCGTTCATCGAACGGTTGACATCGGTTCAGCGCGAGTATGTCGAAGCGCTTTTAAGACGCGGCATTCGCACGGCCGAAATAAGGCAGGATATTTCGGTTGAGCGGATTGTTTTTGTGATCAATGCCGTGGCCGAAGCGATGCATCGCCGAATCTCCGCTGATATGTCGAAATTGAAACGCCGGGAGCGGCTGGCGGAACTGATTGACGCTGCCGAAAAAATCCTGTTCGACGGCATAAAGGGGTGATGTCGGCCGACCGCTATCCGGTTTCATGAAGTCGGCCGCCTCTCAGGAAACGGCTGAGCGTTACGGCGATAGTAACCACGCCAAGACATATGAGATCTACCTTCATCATCGTGGCACGGTCGGGAAGAGGGTGCAGCCCCGCCCAGAAATCAAAGCTTGAGATAAAAGCGGCGGCTATGATAAGGTACTTCAGCCATCCGATCCTGCCTGTAGTGCGCATGAATAGCACTGCGATCAAATAATAAAAAACTGCGAATACCGGCGCCATCAGCCGTTCATTGTTGCTGCCGAATAATGCCGAAACAAAAACCAGCAGGACATATGCCAGCAGATATATTCTTTCTTTGAAAAAGGCAATTGTTTCCTTGAAATACACTATAGGAACGAGACTGACCGGAATGGTGCAGAACAGTGTCAAGCCTGCCCATGGGCCGGGTGAGCCGAGTTTGCCGGAGTATTTAAGAAAAGCTGCCCAGAGATCATCGCCGCCGGCCGGAACAATTACCATTCGCAATATAATGAAAATCAAAATGCCGGGGAGCGAGGCCATGACCCACGATAAGATATGCTGTTTAAATCGTCCGTATTCAACCAGATAAATTAACGCCACCGGAACCATAATCATGACGGTTTCGCGCGTAATCGCGCCGACCGCCAGGAATATTGCATACTGGAGCCATTGCTGTCTGTGAATCGAGAAGAACAAAAGAAGGATCAATATCAGCGACAGGACATCATTGAGCTGATAGAAATTCCAGACCGTAAATCCAAAGAAATATTTATTGAAGATAAAAATGATTACCGCCAGGGCCGCCGCCGTTCTTTCGATTTTCAATGAACATAGGAAACGATAAAACAGAAAAACGAGCATCGCCGAAACCGCCAGACTGAATATATAAAAACTTGTATCCAAATCGAATGGCAGTAATCCGGCAAGGTAAGGCCCTAAAATTCGATACGCAAACGGCCGAGAAACATCATCGGGCGGCATGGGCGACCTCTCGGCCATCATTTGGTATTGATGAAGGTCCCAGTGCTGATAGTCCGCGCGGCCGGTATCGATCCGCCCATAAAGGACGACCATTATAACAAAAATAAGGCCAATCAGGATCAACTGCCGGCGATGTTCCGATACAAATTGAGCCGTGGTCATGCCTTTAATCTACAAATTTGATCGAACCCTGCAAATATATAAAAAACCATAGTAATAGTCTGACTAAATCCCCGGCGAAAAGGCGCCCCATCCGGCCGGTTGAAAATGGCCGTAAATAATACTTGACGATTCCGCAAAAAGGGTTATATTGGGTATTGCAGTAAGAAAAATATACTAACCGTTTGAGGAGCACAATTATCGCCTATGTAACGATTGCTAAGAGCAGACAGTAACTTTAGGGCGCTGGTTTGAGGGTCGCCGCCGAAAGTGACCCCGGCAATCGTGAAAGGATAGGCATAATGAAGCTCTTTTCTTTTGAGCGAAATTCACTTCCATTAAAACTTTATTCGATTATAATTTCAATCTCCCTGGTTCTTTTATATCAGCCGATTGCCGCACAGTCAGCGCTGGATAGTAAAATGACTTTTCCGGCCAATAATCCTGTTGCTACTTCGATTATGAAAAGCCTTGTCCCGGAGCCGGCCGGTGCCCGCGCCACACTTGGTTCGCTTCTGCCCGATTTGAAAGATGATATTGTCTATTTGGTTCAGGAGCCCGATTTCTATTTAATTATCGGTGCAGTCGGGGCCACGCCGGTGGTCTTTAATAAGGCCGTCAAGCAGGAAGATCCCGGGCTCAACGAGATGTGGGGCAATTCCGGTTTTGCCGACGGTATTTTCGAATTCGGCGACGGCATGGGCAATGCCATTATTCCATTGGCCGCATCCGGGTTATCCCTTTCGATCGGAAAAATCGGGCATATTCGGGCGGTCGAGACATTCGGCTCCGATCTTTTTCGCGCCCAGGCGGTCAACGGACTTCTGACGCTCAGCATGAAACGCCTTATCGACCGCCGTCGACCCAATGGCGGGCCGTATTCATATCCGTCCGGGCACACTTCGACCGCTTTCACGACGGCCGGCGTTTTGAATCATCATTTCGGGCCGTATGTCGGCATTCCGGCGCACATTGCCGCCGCTTATGTCGGCTTTTCGCGCCTGCAGGAGAACCGCCACTATCTCAGCGACATCGTGGCCGGGGCGATTATCGGAAGTTATGTTTCATACAAAGTTACGCACCGAACCGGTGAGCAAAGTCATTTTGATATAATGCCATTAGTCGGCGATGGAAACTATGGGGCACGTTTGAGTTTGAATTTTTGAGGTAAAAGACACCCTTATGGCGGAGCTGGGATGACCAGCCTATTTTGAGGAAGGGCGCTTCAAACGACGGGTCGGGTGGCCCATGGTTGAAGCGATGGGTTTCCGTCAAAACCGCGGGAATGTAACAAGGAAGCCCAAAAGGTTACGTTCCTGCGCGAAGCGCCTTCAGTGGTGCCGGGTGTAAAAACCCGGCGCCACCACAAATTTTTCCCCGATCAGACGAAATTTCATTTTGGGGAGGGAGCAGCCGGCCCAAGTGTCGGCCTTTTTCTTGGCTTATCGATCACAGGTCATTGTGTCGGCAGGCGGCCTTTAAACAACAAAATCACTACCAAATTAAAGTGTTGATCCCTCCAGTACTGGACGAATTCCCCCTAAGCTTGATGACTCCTTTGGCTTACACGGAATTGGGTTTGTTTTTGCTTTTTTAAAAAATTCTTCGGCTATTCTCCGGCATGCAGGTAAATAATACAAGATTTTATGCCATAATAATCGAACCCACAGACACGTAGATACCGTCTTAACTGTCAAGGGCATAGTTAGGATTAAAGGGTAAATTGTTTTTCAACATTGCCCGGATCATCATCAGTAGTTTTTTCATAACCG
>PGXB01000009.1 GCA_002838945.1 candidate division Zixibacteria bacterium HGW-Zixibacteria-1 | reverse complement strand
ACGCCGTCATTCGAGCCTGGGTTTTAAAAATCCAGTTGACTTCGAACGGGCGGCTACCCTATCTTAACTATGTGTCCATTTTTTTAGGGGAAGACCAATGTAACAAATTGACCAGAGAAGATCGGAAGGATTGCGTTAGGAATCTAATAGAATCTATAAGCAATATTGGGCTACAATATGTCACTTTCGCCATCGAGAAGAGACTATTCAATTCCAAGAAATCTGGGCTGAGCTTATATGATTATCTGCTCGCCACCAGCCTGGGCGACATAATGATTAGGGGTAACGAAGCTAAGATAGATGGCATATATGCTATTATTGAGGACGGGTGTAGTCTGCCGATTGAACTTGTCAAAATATTGGGACGTGCGGCTTCAAGACGTAGACTTCTTCCGTTAGGTCATATCAATTTTCTTCCTTGGAATCATATTCCTCTACAGGTGGCGGATATGATTGCTTATGATTCATTCAAGGAAATAGATAATAAGAACCGCTTTCCGAATAAATCAAGGCGGCGGTCATTCCAAGAGATAATTAAGGGGAATCCATTAAACATGTATTTAGTTGATGACAGGTTTCTGGATTGTGACTTGCCGAAAATGAAGCAATTTCTAAATAAATATGGGAAGAAAAAGTAGGTCAGGAGTGAGGTTCCCCCGATTTAGTGGACAGATATATAAGCATATTCATTTTCTTTTTCAGAGTCAACCGGCTGGTGTGGCCCGGAGCTTTGCTCCGGGTTTCTAAATATGCTCAATGATTCTTCTGACGTCATATTCAATTAAATCAATTTTAAGCGATATTCACGACTTATCTCAGCCTGAATTTCATTTATACAAAATATGGTGACCCACTTCCCAAAATGTTACTTTTTTTGAAACCCGGAGCAAAGCTCCGGGCCACGCCAGCCCGCCTGACTTTAATAACAGCAGAAGGCTATGGCAGACCAATAAAATCTATGGCAAACAATTTGTTATTTATAAAACAATAAACATCATATACCGTTACCAGCTTGAAAAAATCAAAAAGCTCTCCATAACGAAAGATGACAATATCGTTTGCTCTTTCTTTATTCATTTTAATAAATCCACAAATCCGCCTATTGGAATAGCAAAATACTAATAGATCTATATCTATTTCAGGATCAGTGAAAAATCCTACACTTGCATACTGTCTTAATGTATCCAATTCATGATAATACGGCGTAAAGAAAGAATGCCTTAGATTAGCATTGTATATACTATCACTTGTCACTATTTGCTCTATATCTGGAATTATGTAATATAATGAATCGATATTGTTGGATATTATATAATCATTCCTAATAATAGTAGATTTTTCCGGTTTAATGCAGTACAATTTCGAATTAGATGCGCATTGACTAACTAATACTAATATTAGTAATGATAAGTATCTCATTTCACATTACCTCTTTAACTTGACTAATATTCAAAATTAATGTACTTGAGTGGCGCGTGGCCGGTATCGTTAAAAAATTGGCGCTTCATTGCCACAGAGTTCCTTTTTTTGAAACCCGGAGCAAAGCTCCGGGCCACACATTTATAAGACTGATTTTCGCAGTTGTCATTCTAAGATGGACTGACCCACCCAAATAAGATATAATTTTTCACTAAATTGGCAAGTAGGAAATTTGGCGTGCCTCGGGTATGGAGATATTTCCATAAACAATATATAAAAAGGGGCGGAATCATGTGTTCCGCCCCTTTATCTTATTCCACAAAAGATTTCTTTGTCACAATGCCCGCCGTCAACGGCGACGGACTATCATGTAAGTAACATCAATTTCCTTCTGGTCAACGCTATTGGTGGTGATTGCTATATGGCCCTCAAAACGCTGTTCTTCGGGCAATTTTGCGATATCAGGCGTGATTTCCAGTGCATATTTCTGTCCGTCCGTAATGGTCCTCTGCTTGATATCCAGCAAACTGTCCGAATCGGTCACGCCGAGAATTTCCAATCGTTGGCCATCCTTCATATGGCTGTCAATGTTGACCGTAAACAGCTGGTTGCCCAGAACAGTGTTGGAATCCGAAATAACAAAAGTCATCGCCATCGGATCGACTTCGACATCACCGATGACATTGGCGTTGATATTCAATACGATTTTCGGCTTGCTGGGCAGCGTCGAATACACCGAGATCATTTCATTCAGGTTCCCGATCGGCATTCCCGGCAATAAGGTAATCTCCAGTTCCTTTTTACCTGCGACTGCAGCAGATTTGTTGACAATCTCCGCCTTAACGAATTTTGACGAAGTCACAATACTGTCGATCTTAGTCAGATTGGGATCTTTAATCAGAATAAAATCTGTTTTCGAAGCGCCTTTGTCTTTATTGACCGCTCCGTAGCGTATAAAGGCAGTCTCAAAATCAAACTCGACCTCAATATCAGCCATCACAGAAATATTCACTATGGGGCTGAGCGGGTCATTAGACTCCACCGTAATAGTCTTACTCTGTTTGCCCTTTTTGTGACCGGTGTCGAAAGTAACTTCAATTTCACCTTCCCCACCCGGGGGAATGTCGGCTTTGGTTAAAACCGCCGCCGTGCATCCTCACGATCCTTTGGCGCGTATTAACTTAAGCGGCGCATTACCGGTATTCTGGATGATAAACTTATGAGAGACTTTCTCGCCCTGCGAAACATTTCCGAAATCAAAGCTTTTTTCGAAAAACATTATTTTGGGAGTGCCATCCTGGGCCGTATTTTCGGCGGTCGCTGCCTGTTTCTGGTCGCCGTTATCCGCCAGAACGACGGAAGCGGCATTTTCCCTCAGTTTGGTTCCGTCGGATTTTCCCTCGGAACAGAACAACAGGCACAACCCGGAACATATAATCAGAAAAAATAATACGGAAAATGTAAATCTTGATCGCATCGGCATCCTCCTGAATCAGCATTCCAAAATCAGGGATCGGCATGATCCCGGACCCGGTCAGACCTGGGATTACAGTAACATATTATATTATAACGCCTTTTCGATTTATACAAGAAATTATTCCAAGAGATCGAAGGAATTTTATATTTTATTTGTCCGGTTTGAAGTCTCAGTATTTCCGGCATTTATTGCGCAGGTGGCGTCCCGAGGCGATATAATTCGGCGGCCGGATGATACTGTCCCGCTTCCAGTTAACATCGTCGGTCTCCGGGTAATCGAGAACATAATGCAAACCGCGCGATTCCTTCCTTCGAGTTGCGGACCTGATAATCAGATCGGCAATTGTGGCTATGTTGCGCAATTCAATAATGCTGTAAGAAACCGGCTGGCTGTAATAATATGAATTGATGGCATTTAGAATCATGCGAACGCGCTGCCCGGCCATTTTAAGACGGTCGGTCGAACGGACAATGCCGAGAAAATCGGACATCAGCCGCTGCAGCGACCGTCGGTCGTGCGATAGAACCACCTTTTCCTTTTTCTGGAAAATCGAAGAGGCCAGCCATTGTTCGGCCGGGGGCGATGCCGGGAAGGTGTTGCTTTCAATATATTTTACGGCATCATCGGCCGCATAATCGGCCATCACGACCGCTTCAAGAAGCGAATTACTGGCCAGGCGATTGGCCCCATGCATACCGGTGAAGGCCGACTCGCCGCAAACATACATCCCGATAATATCGGTCCGTCCGCAGACATCGGCAACCACGCCGCCGCATTCATAATGTGCGGCAGGCACCACGGGAATAGGTTTTGTGGTGATGTCGAAACCGCGTCGCAGGCACTCCTTGTAAATATTCGGAAAGCGTTTTTTTATAAATTTCGGATCAAGATGACTGACATCCAGATAAACATAATCTTCGCCCGATATTTTTAATTCGGTATCGATGGCCCGGGCGACAATGTCGCGGGGGGCCAATTCTTTAAGCTTATGGTATTGCTGCATGAATCGTTTGCCGTCGGTGGTCATCAGAATGCCGCCCTCGCCCCTGACCGCTTCCGAGATAAGAAACGGCCATCGACCTGGATTGTACAGGGTGGTTGGGTGAAACTGTACGAACTCGAGATTGCCCACACGGGCGCCGGCACGGTACGCCATAGCCACCCCATCGCCGGTGGCAATCTTCGGATTGGTGGTATTAAAATAAACCTGCCCGACTCCGCCGGTGGCCAGGAGAGTCACGGGCGCATAAAAACTGTTGAACTCGCGATTACGGGCAGTGAAGGTGTAGCATCCGCCGCATTGACGATGACCATTGTGAAGATAGGTAATCAGATCAAGGGCAATGGTATCTTTATAAATATCAAGATTTACTTTTTCGCGGCATGCCGTCAAAAGCGCCCGTTCAATTTCGCGGCCGGTCAGATCGGCGGCATGAACGACCCGGTTGACGGAATGCCCGCCCTCACGACCGAGATCATAAACGCCTTTTTTCTGTGTAAATTTGACACCGATGCCAACCAATTTTTGAATAACGACCGGCCCGGAGTGCACGATTTCCCGAACGACATCCTCATGGCACAGTCCGGCGCCGCAGACCAGCGTATCGGAGACATGCGACTCGAAACTGTCGGTCCGGGAAGTAACCGTGGCAATTCCGCCCTGAGCATAGTTGGTGTTGGAAGCGGTCTCGCTCTTTTTGGTTATGACGGCCACCTTGCGGTCGGGCAGTAAATCGGCCACTTTCTGGGCAAAAAACAATCCGGCGATCCCGGAACCTATAATGATACAATCGTAGTTTTTTTCCATCTATTTGTTCACCACACTTTCAAGCGCCTTCAGCAGTTCCTTTTCTCCGTTCGTGAATCCAAGTTTCAAGTCAAGATAATATATCTTCCGTCCAAAATCAAAATTTCTCAGCTTAACAAAATCTTTGTATGTAGTAATTACGATTTCGGGGCCCTGTTTATCTATATCGTTCTTTATAAGCGCGGCGTCGGAGGGCGGATAGCTGCAGTGATCGGGGAACTGCCGGTGACCGGCCAGATTATTGAAGCGGGTCTTGAGATAATTCAAAAGCCGGTCAAAACCGCCGATTCCGGCAAAAAAATAGACTTTTCTTTCGGCCAGGCTTTCTATTGTCAGTCGTTCATCAGGAGATATTGCATTTTCATTGAAATACCCAACCTCCGCCAATATTTTATCCTGCATGATCCGACTGACCCATTCCCGATATTCCATTTGAATCGGGCTGAAATTTGTCTTGGTAAAAATGACGGCGTCGGCCCGCCCGATACTGTCAACCGGCTCGCGCAGGGAACCAAGCGGGAAAACTGAATCTTTCCTTATGTCATGACCGGCTTCCAGCAGCAAAATATCATAATCACGATGCAATCGGCGATGTTGAAAGCCGTCATCGACAAAAATTACATCCAGTTCATTATTGTTATCCAGCAATCGCGCCGCGTTGGATTTTGATTTTGAAATACCGAAAGACACTTCCGGCAAAGCATGCGCCATCACCATAACCTCATCGCCAAGATCAAAAATGCTGCCTGACTGCAGTTCCTCTCCCGAGCCGATGATATCTTTATCATGCCGTCTGCCGTAGGCGGATGACACCACCCCGACTTTCCTGCCGATCAAAACAAAATACCGCGCCAATTCAATAACCATGGGCGTTTTGCCGGTTCCCCCGACAGTCAAATTGCCGACAGAGACCACAGCGGCTTTGGTCCTGATGGTTGCGGATGTGAAACGCATTTTCAGGCTGAAGCCCAGGCGATAAAAAAGCGATATAATCCACAAAAATGCCAGGATGGGCCAATAAAGAGGATTACTTTTATTACTTGTTATTTTGAACCATATCTTTTGCATTGGACTTTAATGCACCAAGAATAATCTGTGCCGTACGTTGCGCTCTTGACGGTTCAGCCGGGACATCGGTTTTCTTCCTGAATTTCAGCGTTCCCCTGAAGTATGCAGTTAATTTTTGACACAACTCATTACCGTCACTGACCTGCGCCCCGAAATTACACGCCAGGATATATTCCGAACTATCGACGACGTTGGCAATGGATGGGCCATATAGCACCGGGATTCCGGCCCAAACCGGTTCCAGAATGTTATGCCCGCCGATATTCGTCAAGGTCCCGCCGACAAAAGCGATATCGGATACATGATACAAATCATTCAAGACGCCGATCTTATCGACGATCATTACCCGGCAATCACCGGAACTCTGCTTCAGGTTGGAATACAGGCAGGATTCAAGCGCGCGAGTCGATGCCATATTTGAAATAATATCGATTCGGTCAAGATGCCGGGGGACCAAGATCAATCTCGCTTCAGGGAATTCCTGAAGCAGTTTCAAAAAGCAGTCCAGAATAATTTCATTTTCGCCGTTTCTGGTTGATCCGGCGATAAGAATTCTGGCGTTGTTGTTGAACGGCAAATTTCGCTGGATTGATTCTTTTTTTTCGGCGGGCATTTTAACCACCGGAGCATCGAACTTTAGATTCCCGACAACTTCGATCTTTTCCGGACGGGCCCCGATTCCGACAAATCTTTGTTTATCCAGATCCTTTTGTACCATCATTCGAGTGTATTTGGCCAATATGCCCGACATGGCCTCCTTAAAAAATCGATATCTCCCGAACGCTTTTTCGGACAAACGACCATTAGCCAGGAAAATCGGGATATCGTTCCGGCCGAGAGTATTAATCATATTCGGCCAAATTTCGGTCTCAATAAAGACGGCGGATTTTGGACGAACGGTTCCCAGAAACCGGTTTATAGCCGACTGGTAATCAAGCGGGAAAAAACCGACTGAAATATCACTGCCGGCCAGCTTCCTGGCCGCACTATAACCGGCATCGGTCATGACCGTCAGATAAATCTTCAAGGAGTTGTCAACATCTTTCAGTTGATCCAGTAAAATTCCAAGCACCTTGACTTCGCCCATCGATGATGCATGCAGCCATATATCGACAGGGCCGTCGCCGGGAGTCCGATGCTTACGGCCGAGTCGCTGTTTCCATTTCAGAGATCCGGCCACAGCGGAGATATATGTATATGGCAGACTTACATAGTAAATAATGAAGGTCGCTATTTTATATAGCAGCATCGGCAATGCACCTCATGATCGCTTCAGCCGCCCTTGCGGACGCGCCTGACTCATTCAGCCGGTCGGCCGCGGCATTCAGCGCATCAATAACACTTATACAATAAGGTTCATTATCGAGAAATTTTTTTGCCTCTCCGGCAATATTTTCGGGGCAGGCATCGCGCTGTATTAATTCCGGAACGATTCTCTCGCCTGCCGATATGTTAATGAGCGCAATATTATTGAGCTTGACCAGCCGCCTTGCAATCAAATAGGTGATGGTGCCGGTCTTATAAATAACAACCATGGGCCGGCCGATAATTCCGGTCTCCACAGTGGCGGTACCGGATGACGTGACCACCAGGCGGCTTTGTGCAATCAATTCCCGCGTTTGTCCATAAACGACATCAATCGGAATTTTACTATATTTTATATATTCATCATAGTTAATATTGCCCTCAACCGCCGCAACTGCAAATTTATAATCCCCGGTCCCGGCGATTATGGAAGCGGTTTCAATCAGGGTGGGAAGCATCCGCTGAACCTCCTGAGGGCGGGATCCGGGCATAAGCAGAATAAGCTTGGATTGTGAATCGTATGGCGCCTTTATAAGTTTCGGGGGGATATCATCAAGCAGATAATGCCCCACAAACTCATTGGGAACACCGGCCCGCTCATAAAGCTCCGCCTCAAACGGCAGAATCACCAGCATCTTATCCACCACTTTTTTGATCTGCTTTATACGGCCGCCGGCCCAGGCCCATATTTGGGGAGAAATATAATATATAATCGGAAGGCCAAGCGGTTTGACTCTTTCGGCCAATCTCAGGTTAAAGCCGGGATAATCAATCAGGACGATGGCCTTCGGCCTTTTTTCTTCGATCAGCCGCACCGTCTGATTAAGCAATTTTCTAAAGAAAGAAAACTTTCGGGCGACTTCCCAGAAACCAAGCACCGCCAGCTCGGACCCATCCACCATCTGTTCCTGACCCATCCGGCGCATTCGTTTGCCGCCCAATCCCATAAAAGAAAGTTCTGCGTTTCTTTTCGACAACTCCCCTAATAAAAGCGAGCCGGCAATATCCCCTGACGGGTCGCCGGCGGAAATAAAAATTGGTACAGGTTTACTTAAGATCACCGGAGATTACCCCATTTACTCCGATCCTGTCAATCTCGATGGCCACTCGCAGCGCTTCGGCCGCCTCGGAAGCAGTGACTTCCGGTGCGGTCCCATGCGCCACCGCATTAACGAAACTGCTTAATTCGGCGCAAAGCATATCATCGTCTTTGGACCCGGCTTTGCTGTATAGCAAAGTATGACCCGATTTGCCCAGCGGAATCCGCATCCCGGGCCGACCATCATCAGATTCACCCGCGAGCCGATAGATGTCGGCCTGTTTGTTGGCCAGATCAAGTGAGTAATAACCCGATTTCTGAAAAATGCGCAGCTTCCGCATGGCATGAAGCGAAATTCGACTCGCCGTCAGGTTGGCAACTGCACCGTTTTCGAATGTAAGCCGGGCATTGGCAATGTCACCATTGTCAGATACAACAGCCACGGCGGCCGCTTCAATTTTCCTGACCTTCGACTTTATCAGGTATAAAGCCAGATCGATGTCATGAATCATCAGGTCAAGCACAACCGCCACATCGGTTCCGCGGGGATCGAAAGCAGCCAGCCGATGCGCTTCTATAAACCGGGGAGCAATGTTATATTCTTTCAGGGCCTGCACGGCCGGATTGAAGCGTTCGATATGCCCGACGGTCAGGATTACATTATTTTCCCGGGCGCATTTGATTAAAGCCTTGGCCTCATCGACCGTCGTTGTGATCGGTTTTTCGACCAGACAATGAATCCCGGCTTGAAGCAATTTTTCAGTAACCTCAAAATGTGTGGTGGTGGGAGTGACAACCGAAACGGCAGCGACTTTACCGATAACATCATCGAGATTGCCATAAGCGGTTACGCCAAGGTCATCGGCCACCGCTTTGCATTTTTCACGGTCGGTATCGAAAACACCGACCAGTTCCGACTCCTTGATCGACTTGTACCAGCGCGCATGGTGGCGGCCAAGATGTCCAACACCGATTACGGCCGTTCTTATCTTATCCATAAGATAATTCTATGTTAAAGTTAAGTCAGATTCCCGGAAAAGTCCTATTTCACCATCCCCCGACTGGAATTCTTTATAAATTCAAGAATAATTTTCACTTCTTCGGTCTGTTCAACCTCTTTAGTGATTTTTTCGACAGCCTGGGTCGTGTTAAGTTGAGAGAAAAACAGTAACTTGAAGACCTTTTCCAGAACTTGAACGGTTTCCTTGCTGAATCCACGGCGACGCAGCCCGATTGTATTCAGACCAACGACTTTCAGCGGGTAGCCGCCCACCAGTGAATACGGGCAGACATCCTGCTGAACGCGGAAGCCTCCGCCGATCATACAGTGAGCACCGATTTTGACAAATTGATGAATCGGGACAACACCGCCGATGGTCACAAAATCGCCGATTTCGACATGCCCGGCAACATTGACGGCATTGGCCAATATCACATTATTCCCGATATAGCAGTCATGCGCCAGATGCGTGTAGGCCATGAGCAAGCAGTTTTTTCCAACCACCGTCTCCCCGCTGTGTGATGTCCCGCGACTCAGCATGGCATACTCGCGGATGACCGTATTTTCGCCAATCACAAGCCGGGTTTTCTCATCCCTGAATTTCAGATCCTGCGGAACTGTCCCGAGAACGGCACCGTGAAACAGTTTGACATTGTCCATTAACTCGGTATAGCGGGCAACCAGGCAATTGCTCCCGACTATCACATTATTACCGATTTTTGCGTCGGCTTCAACGATTGCATGCGGTTCTATTGTGACATTATCGCCCAGCACCGCACTCTTATCGACGATGGCAGTGGTGTGTATATTACTCATTTCTTTCAACAATCATAGCTTTTAGTTCTGCTTCGGCGACCAGTTTGTCGCCGACATAGGTTTTGCCCGCCATTTTGCATGTGTTCCGACGGAACATCAGCATTTCCAGTTCAAACCTGAGCGTATCGCCTGGTACGACCTGCTGGCGGAATTTGACATTTTCGAGACCAAGGAAAAATACCAGTTTGTTTTCAGGATTTTTCACCGCTTCGAGAAGAAGAACGCCGCCCGCCTGGGCCATTGCTTCAATAATCAAAACTCCCGGCATCACCGGGTAGCCGGGAAAATGTCCCTGGAAAAACGGCTCGTTGATCGTCACATTCTTTATAGCAACAACTCTCTTTTCCGGTTCGAGCTCCAGAATGCGATCCACCAGAAGGAACGGATATCGGTGAGGCATTATTTTCATAATGCCGTTAATATCCAGAAAAGCTTCCGAACCCGGTTTCTGATATTTTTTGACCAGTTTTTTCTTCTTATATAGAGCGCGAAGCTGCTTAACCAGCGCCACATTGGCCTTGTGTCCGGAACGGGCCGCCAAAATATGGCCCTTTATCGGAACACCGATCAGGAAAAGATCGCCAATCAGATCGAGCGCCTTATGCCGCACCGGCTCATTATAGAAACGCAACGGAATATCATTGATTATCCCGGTTTCTCCAACGAAAGCCTCATCTTTCAGATCCAGTGCCTTGCGAATCCTGTCAACCTCGATCTGCCCCTTGTCGGAGTCATAGATGACCACGGCCGTATCAAGGCTGCCCCCCTTTATCAAACCGGCATCGCGAAGCATCTCCACTTCGGAAAGAAAGCAAAATGTCCGGGCTGGAGCAAATTCCTCGACAAATTCTTTTTCAAGATCGATCAGGGTAGTGTATTGGGTCCCGAGGGCGGGGTTTTTATAGTCAACCATGAAGGTAATCCGGAAGGTATCGGAAGGGGTGACGATAATATCCACCGACCGATCCGGTTCCGAATAAGACATCGTTGAATCAATTTCAAGGTATTCCCGCTCCGCATCCTGGGTTTCGATACCGGCTTCAAGCAACTTCTCCACATATGGAAGCGCCGAGCCGTCGCCGACCGGAGGTTCGTTGGAGGTCAATTCGATTTCAAGGTTATCAATCTGAAGTCCCGAAACGGCGGCCAGCACATGCTCCACCGTATATACCCTGGCCTCGCCCTCGGCGAGCGTGGTTCCGCGGGAAATATCAACGACATGATCAATGTCGGCGACAATCGAGGGTCTTCCTTCAAGATCGGTTCGAACAAAGCGAACCCCGCTGTCCGGAGAAGCCGGCTTAAAGGTCATTCTGGTAGAATTTCCGGTATGAAGTCCGATTCCCTCTAATGTCACTTCTTTCTTTATCGTTCTCTGGTTTTCAAACATACTTTTCCTCGCAAAAATGGATTATACGAATAAGCATACCGTATATCAAGCTAAAAAACAGATTCCCCGGTCAACCCTAAATTTCCTTCAAGCTCTTTGATCGCCTAAACTTACGAGCAACTCGGGCATATTCCTTAATCATTTTCTCCTCGGCTTCGGAAATTCCCTCCATTACAGGAACCCCGATCCGCAGAACCGTCCTGACCATATCGGCCATTGTCCGATCAAAGCGATCGGCAAGAGTCTTCAGCTTTTCCTTTAACTCATAAGAAACATGAATACTAATAACGTGTTCCCCCTTGAGTCTGGATGGCATTCCCTTTTTCATAATTGTCCTCCCTTTTAATGATATTTCTGGTGCCCGATTAAAATCTGAGGCGTTTTAATGAAAATGTTATATCTGGATTTCAAGATTCTGATTATCTCCCGCCAGGTTTCGCCCTCCTTTTTTTTCGCGATAAGCCGGTCTATTTGATCTTTATAAAGCGAGTCACAAACCGGGCAGTTCCTGACAATTTCGAATGGAACATCAAAACGGTCATGTACGAAGGGGGTAAGTTTTTGCTTCAGTTTAAGCAGAGCCTGGTGATGGATGGCTTCGATTCGTTTAAGCGGTTTGTGAAACTCCCGGGCAATCTGCATAAGGGATCGGCCCGAATAATAATAAAGGTGGATTATATCCTGTTCGAGCGGCGCCAAAGTCTCCAGGGCGCGGTTTACCTCGGCCATTAAATGAACATCCGGCCCGGCAGCTTCCCAACAAACCTGAGTCTCTTCCCGATGATCCGGGTCACAGCTAATCTCGACAATCCAGTCGTGATAGATTATATTGGTCATAGCACTCCTTTCGATTACACGAAAGGAAACCACTTGACCGACCGGAATTCAAGGACATGCCGATCACTGAAAATACCCTGCTTTTATTCGGGTTATATCATGTGATTCACATGTCGGGAAAAGAGGAAATTATCGACGTTAGAAGATTTTTATCGGGATATCAGTAAATTGTCGGGCTATCGACACAAGATGCAACAACCCTTCTTTATCGATTTTAGTGAGCCTACCGTCCGGTGTGGGGCGATCAAGTGAGTATATGTGACATTCCCCTGGTCTTAACAACTTAATTTGTCGGGCCCATTCCTTGATGTGATTTTCAGTATAATTGCCTTGTTCGCCGCCGGCAAACAAGGCCTGTATGGAAAAATCACCCAGCATTTTGAGCCCATCGATGATTTCATCAAAAGTGACATCCTTGTGAGGACGGTTAAATTTCCTGAACATTTCATCATTGCCGGCATCAAGTTTCATAAATCGGACATCAAGCCGCCCCAGCGCCTCGCGAATATCCGCCCGGCCCACCAATGCCGAATTGGACAAAATCGCCAGTCTGGCCTGCGGGGCGTACTTTTCCTTGACCTTGCGAACCTCTTCCACAATCGCTTTAAACTGCGGATGAAGGGTCGGCTCACCATTGCCGGAAAATGTGATATATGACACGGCCGGATATTCATCCAGGGCTCTAATCAGGGTCGTTGCGACACTTTCGACCGAAGGCATATCTTTGCCACCCCATTTCGACTTATAACCACTCGCAAGCGTATAGCCGTACTGACAATAGGCGCAGTTGAAGGAGCAGGCTTTGAAGCCGGTCGGCAGAAGATTAATGCCCAGCGAGGAACCAAGCCGTCTCGAATTTACGGGCCCGTATATGATGCCTTTTTGAAGATTCAGCATGCGGCTCATATTCCGACTCCAAATTATTCTTTCAAATCATAAACTTTTGTGTAAATTTAACATATACATGGTTAAAGTCAATGAGTGGAAATACGAACTTATAAATATAGCCTTAAGCGGGAGGAAGCATGGATCAGCAGCCAAACCATACACGGAAAAGTGACTCCGGCCAAATAATTGGCGGGATAATTGTGACCGGCGTCGGGCTTCTGTTTTTACTGGTGAATCTGGATATCGTCCCCGGCCTGGAGGAAATGTGGCCGGTATTTATTATTATTGTGGGGCTGGCCCTGATTGTGGACTCAATGCGAAAACGCGCCAGGAAAGATAACGGCAGGGAGATGTAACCCTGGACAATAATGATCAGGACAGATATCCGGTTTACTCGGAGGATGATTTTAAGCCGGTCCCGGAGCCGGCCACTTTGGAAACTCCAAGAAGAAGCAGGCTGTCGTATCTGACATTTTTTATCCTTCTGATTCTCTGGCCGATCCTGTCTATCCCCTTCGCCGGCGACCCCAAAGAAATTCTGGAAAAGATGGCAGTATCGCGGGCGCTTCTTGTTTATTTGCCCAATATTGTCATCCAATGGCTCGTTTTCACGCTGATTTTTGTCACCACTTTCCGCGAAGGAACCGGTCTGAAAGGAATTGGCTTTAACGGAATCAAATTAATTCACTTTTTGTGGGCCATAGCCTTTCTTCTGGCTTCGAATCTTATCCTGTCGCTGCTGGCCCTGCTTCTCAGTCAGGTCAATATCGCTATTCCCGGAGAGCTGGGATTGATTTTGCCGGAGACAAATACCGAAAGAGCGCTCTGGGTAATCTTATCCATAACGGCGGGAGTCTGTGAAGAAGCCGCATTTCGAGGTTATCTGGTAACCCGTATAAAACAGTTCGGGAGACTTAAGAGATGGACAATACCAATTATTGTCTCATCGATGGTCTTTGGTTCCGGCCATGCCTATCAGGGCGCCGGGGGATTAATTTTACTCAGTATTTACGGGGCGATGTTTGCCGTGCTATATATCCGGGCCGGAAGCCTCTGGCCCTGTATTATCGCCCACTTTTTTCAGGACTTTTCGGCCCTGTTTTATCCCTATCAATCCTGATCTATAAAATCGGCGGTGGACCGTTCCGATACAGGTAATTTATCAAATACGTGATATCGAGTAAATTTATGGCGCCGTTGCTGTCAACATCACCGGCATATGCATCGGGCGCCGGGCCGCTTTTATACAAATAATTAATCAGGTACAGAATATCGAGCAGATTTATATTACCGTCGCCATTGACATCACCTTTAATCTGATCACTCAGCGAAACATATCCGGTCATAACAAAGGGCTGATATTTGACAAAAGAGGCATCGAGCAATAACTGCTTGCTCGATAAAGTGGTCGTGTCGAGAATATTTGTCCCGGTACCGGATTGCAGCAGAAAATAGATATTGATAAGCCGGCCATACCCAGCTTCCAGCGGCGGATTGCTGCCATACAAATCGGGTGTAAACGAAAAAGTCGCTTTTCCTTCGAAAGGACTGAAGGCAATCATTTTGACCTGATCAAAATAGTCGGAGCGGCATGAATCCAAATCGAAATCAATATAATCCAGCTGCAGGGGGCCGCCATAGGTTATCGGCAGGACAAAATATTTCATAGGTTGCGAGTTTTTCAGATATATCGACATTTTGACCGTATCGCCTGCAGAGGCCACGATCCGCGGCATATAGACGGTATCGGCGAGAGCGACGATCATTTTCTTTATGGTGCGGTTATGCCTTCTGTCGGGCAGAAGATTCTCCAGCCTGACATCATAAGCGCCCCCTTCGGTATATGTGTGCACTGGATTTTCCACGATATCCGATTCTCCATCGCCGAAATTCCACAACCATTCGGTGGCGCCGATCGAACTATCGCTGAATTGCACTTCCATAGGGGCCTGGCCGACCCTGACATCGGAATAAAAGTCAACATAGGGTCTGCTGAAATTACCGAAGGCCATATTATATGTATCCCAGTTCGAAATGGTCACATCATTCTTATAGGAAAACTGATAGAAAATGACGACGTGATCGCTCGGCTCATTACCAAGCGATACCCACCCGTCAATCATATCATAGCAGTAATCGCTATTGGTCAGCCTGACGCCATCGGCGATAACGGAATCAATCGCTTGCAGCGGATGTTTGTCGGTATAGAAAAGCTTGCGATCACCTGAAGTATAAATGGTATCGACTATCGCCTCGACTCCGTCGCCATCGACATCGATCCAGGCAATCTCTTCAACCACCGTGGCCGGCTGGGCGCGCCAGACCGGATTCGATGTCAGGCTGTCGCCAAGATTTTCATAAACGCGTAACTGGTCCCACCATCTTCCGGCGGCCAGATCATCATCGCCGTCATTGTCATAATCATACAAGGCGATCGCCGACCCATAGCCGCCATCCCCCGACCGCCATCTGGGGTACCCTTCCAGCACCCCTGTCCCGTCATTATAATAAACCCGATAGTATCCCTGTCCCGCGTTTTGATAATTGAAAGCTACAATCAAATCCAGCCAGCCGTCGCCGTTGATATCGCCGAAAATAACCGTATTGGCCGAGCTGGCCAGCATGGAATGCCATGACGGTGTGGTTTCAATAACTCCATTATAATTGTAATAGACCTCAGCCGCCTTGTCATCGTAGCAGAAAGCCAGATCGAGATCGCCGTCGTTGTCAACATCACCCCAGGTAACATCCATCGCTTCGGTCGCAACGCCCGACTGCCACCCCGGTGTCGTCTGAAGAGTGCCGTCAATATTGTAATAAATATAATCATACAATGCCGGGCCGCCGTATGACATCCCGGTGGCAAAGGCCAAATCCAGGTCACCGTCGCCGTCGGCGTCTCCAAAGGCGCAGGAGAAGGTGTACGTACTGTCGCCGCTGCGCCAATCAGCAATGGTGTTGGGCAGACCGTCCATATTCAGATATAAATTGGACAGATTCATCGTGACAAAGCCGCCCGCTCCCAGGAAATTCGCCACCGCCAGATCAGGAAAACCATTGTCGTCAACATCGCCGACCGCGCAGTGTCCCGAGTATTCGTTGTCGGCCGAAGACCATGAGGCCGAATGCGGTAATGTTCCGTATTCGGAAATATAGATGAAATTTTTCGCCCTGACGATGTCATTACCGTTGGACAAAAAAGCATCGATGTAGCCGTCATTGTTGCAGTCGCGCCAGATAAGCCCCGTGGAATAGACGTTTTCCTCCGAAGATTCCCAAAAAGTGGTATCCTCGAGCGGAACCTGTCCCTGCCCCCCGGTTACAATCAGTACATATATAAAGACCGACAGAACTATAACTCTCGCCATATCACTCACCCTCCGGTACTATTTGTTTATTTAATCAGGAGCATTTTCCTGGCTATGGCCAGATCTCCCACTTTCATCCTATAGAAGTAAATACCGCTGGAAGCACGGCTGCCGGTCATGTCGGTCCCGTCCCAGACAAGGCAGTGCCCGCCGGCTTCATATTCCCGGTCGGTCAGGGTTGCAACCATTTGTCCCAGCATGTTGTATATCGAAATATTGACGTGACTGCGCGAAGGTATGTTGAAGTCAATTTGCGTTTCGGGATTGAACGGATTGGGATAATTTTGATCAAGTTCAAACCGCACCGGCAAAACCGGTATTTCAATGTCGGAGACATCGGTGGAAAGATAATCAATCGCGGCTGCATATACATTTAACCCGTTACTCCTCGGATCGACCCAGCTAAACCATGCCGTCAGGTTCATGGCGGCCACGGATGGGGACATCATGAATTCCGGCAATGTAAAAGTGACCGAGTGCTTCCCGGCTGAGGCAAAATTATTATTGAAAATCTGGTAGTAAAGCTGCCGGTCAATGGCTTCTGATTCGACCCAGGTGGTAATGATATGGCCAACTTTGTCAACATCGATATCCGGCGTCATCGGATAATCCGAATCGGCCGAAAACATATTTGTCCCCGGTTTTATTATTGTTCCTGAAGATGATATAACCGTCAAATATAGTTTGGTAATAAGACCGCGTCCTTCCCAGATAATGAATATATTGCCGGCTGAATTGACAGCGGCGGCGATGTCAAGAATTTCAACACCGACCTGATCGCTGGGATAAGTAAAACGATTGAGAAAACTACCGTTATTGGCATACCGCGAAATGACAACAGTCGGACCTCCGGCGGCGTCGCGCGAAAGCCAGACTATCGTGAATATACCGGAATTGTCGACATTGATGGATATATCATCATTATCAATGTCAGGGGCGGTGGAAATCTTGAATATATTTCCCGACGGCGAACCGTCCGCGTTGAAATGCCGCCCATAGATATCTCCTGCTCCGTTTCGAAAATCAACCCAGGCGGCCAGGGCGGCGCCATTATCGGCCACAGCCGCAGACGGCCCTCTCTTTACAGCTATATTGACGCTGTCCGAGATTAAAAAGTCATTTTCTGTCATCTGGCCATCGATGGAGACAAATCGACCGAAAATTCTTTGTCCGGTGACTCCATTCACCGCACGACTGTCATTCCAGACCACCATTGCCTTTGATGCTGATGCCGCAATTTTGGGCTCATTCTGAAGAGCCTCGGGAATATCATTGTTTACTTTTCTATTGACGCCGCTCAAAGCGCCTCCGACAGATACCATTTGCAAATAAATATCTCCGGCATCATTGCGGACATCGATAAAAACGACCAGGACATTTTCATTTTCCAATACAGCCACATCCGGTTCGGATGATGGCGCCCCCAAAACATCATCATTAATTATTTTATCCTGAGCCAGAAGCGGAGCGCCGGCCGATGAAACAAGCTGCAAATAGATGTCTTTATTCCCCGACCGTAAATCGGTCCAGCCGCACAGGACCTTGCCGGAGACAACATTGCTGATCGCAGTCTCCCATCGCGAACCGGAGTTGTACAAATTTATCGCCGAAGCACCGCCATTAAGTGCAAAATTCGTGGTGAACCTCTGAACCTTGATGGTATCGATCTCACTTGATGCCGCCCAGGCAAGCCTGAGATTGCCGGAATCATCGACATCGGAACTTAAATCCCACGCGGTTATGCTGCTG
This sequence comes from candidate division Zixibacteria bacterium HGW-Zixibacteria-1, assembly GCA_002838945.1. Taxonomy (NCBI): domain Bacteria; kingdom Pseudomonadati; phylum Candidatus Zixiibacteriota; species candidate division Zixibacteria bacterium HGW-Zixibacteria-1. The sequence continues at coordinate 80,936 of PGXB01000009.1, read as the reverse complement.
TCACCCTGGGAGATCGCCTGATTACTTCCAACCAAACCGACTCCGGGAACATAGCGCTGCAGATAGACTTTCTGAGCCCCGCTGCGGCGGTCAAGCCAGCTTATGGCAAAACCATCGCGAGACGAATAGGCTATTTCCGGCATAATCTGAGCCGAATCATCGAAGGCCCCTTCAATAATACCAACATTGGCCCCGCTCAGGGCCCCGTCGGCATTAACCAATTGAAAAAATATGTCGGCATTTCCATTCCGGTAGTCTTCCCATGCCACCCCCATGCGGCCGGAAATATCGAAGGCTACGGTCGGCACCCATTGGGCATCACCCGAAACGTTGTTTATTTGAATGGCCCCGGTAAGAGCCGTTCCGGATGAACTGAAAAGCCGCAGCTTGACATTATTACCCGTGCCGTAATCTTCCCAGACCACAGCCAGACGGCTGCTGCCAAAATTGTCAATATCAAAGGGCCCGGCATAATTTTGGGGCGGGGAATCATTGACCACAAACGGCGCCAGTGTCTGTGCCATGGAGACATCATATCCGGCCGCAAAAATCTTTCCGCCGGCTTCATCACGCCATGCCAGATAAAAACCGCCGGCTCCATCGGGTGCGACACAGGGTTCGATTAAGTCAAAACCATCACTCCTGCCGACCAGCATACGATTGGTCGAAACGACATTACCGCTGGAATCGATAACTTGTCCGAAAATCTTGAAACTGCCTAATCTATCATCCTGCCAGACCATGACCAAACGATTAGCCGATATTCGCGCAAGGGACAAAAATTTCTGCTCGAATCTGGCCGGGGCAACTGATTCCGAAATTAATATATCGGGCAACTCGGTCAGCTTAAATGACGGTGAAACAGAATTATAATCGGGCTGCTTTTGGCTGATCGGCGGCGTGACCCGCAGCTGATGACGCTGCGGCCAGTCAAAGGATGATGGAATGGTTTTACCAAAAGCGGTAATTCCAGCGAAAAAGAAAGCGCTTATCAGAATGATTATCGGAAGCTTATTTGTCTTCAAATTTCAACCCCTCTCAATGATGTCTAACCATACTGAGACCTATTCCCGCAAAACATATGCCGCAAACGAAGTTAATCAAAACAACCCCTTAAGTATGGCGGCGGTGGAGTGGCTGGCGACTATCCTATTAAATCGCAAGATATTAGGAATAATGGGGAATTAGTCGAGGTGAGGGTTTGGAATCTTACTTTATTTGCCGGGTGACATCCTGTGCAACCCGGGGCAAACCGATTCACAAATTCTGAAGCCGCTATCCCTTTAAGCTTCAGCCGGCTCTTCCCAAAATTCCCAACAAAATAATATATCTCAAAAACGCCTTTATGTCAAGGTAATTGGGCGGCGATGCCCATGGGGCAACGGCCGGAGCCGGCCGCTCTAATTAAACAAACATACTAATAATGTTCAAATGATGCACAATGGAATTATCTGGATAAAAATATCCCGAATTGCATCTCCAAATGAAACCTCTGCTGTTGTTGCCCGTATCTAAAAAAAGAACAGGCAGGGCAAAAGGTTGGAACATTAATCTGAGGGAGATCATGGACTTCGTTAAAACAAAATTGGTGTACTTGGGATTAGTCCTTGCCTTACTTGCCGGAAGTTTTTCATATGCGGATGTAACCGCCGATCCCGTCAAAACGGCACTTGCGGTTCGAGCCGACGGCAAAATTGATATTGATGGTTATCTTAATGAATTAGCCTGGCAAAAAGCACAGGCTTTCTCTGATTTCAGACAGCATGATCCTGACGACGGTGCACAACCTACCGAATCGACTACCGTCAAAATTCTGTACGACGATGAGGCGATTTATTTCGCACTCTGGTGTTATGACAGTGAACCCGAAAAAATATGTCGTATATTGACCAGAAGAGACCGATTTACAGAATCGGACAAGGTCTCGGTGAGAATCGATTCGCACCATGACCATCAGACAAGTTACTGCTTCGGTGTGAATGCCGCGGGTGTCCTTCGCGATATTCTGATTTTTGACAACGATTGTGTCGACGAAACCTGGGATGCCGTATGGGAGGCCAACACTCAAATCACCACCTGGGGATGGACGGCGGAATTTAAGATTCCTTATTCGGCCCTGCGATTCCCGGAAGCGGATAATTATGAATGGGGGCTTTACATCGACCGCTATCTTCCGCGCCGCAATGAAGAGATTCAATGGCAATATGTGCCGAGACATGAAAACGGAGGCGTTTCCCGCTATGGACACCTGGCCGGAATCAGTAATATTCAGCCGCCCGGCCGCCTCGAGACATTGCCCTATATGGTGTCATACGGCGTCGCCGAACCGAAGTCATTGGGCAACACCAACGGCAGGAATTTCTTTTCCAATGTCGGTGTCGATCTGAAGTATGGGGTATCGTCCTCGGTAACTCTCGATGCCGCAATCAATCCTGATTTCGGACAGGTCGAGTCGGATCAGTCGGTCATCAACCTGTCCACTTTCGAGACTTTTTATCAAGAAAAGCGGCCATTTTTCCTTGAGGGCTCCGAAATATTCAGTAACCCGTATTTTTCACAATTCTATTCGCGAAGAATCGGCCGGTCACCCCGGTTTGGTGTCGCTGAGGCCGATTATTATATCGATCGACCCCAAAATACGACAATACTCAGCGCCCTTAAATTAACGGGCAAAACCAAAACCGGAACATCGTTCGGTGTCATGAATGCGTTGACACAGAAAGAAAAGACCAATTACGGCATTATTGACGATCCCAATATATATGAGGCGGTGGTCGAGCCGCTGGCAAACTACTCGGTGGTTCGGGTCAAACAGGATATTCATGGCAGTTCATATGTCGGCGGCATGGTTACCTCGGCCAATCAAAAGGATATGACCGACGCCTACACCGCGTCGACTGACTGGAAATTATACTCTAATAATAATATGTATTCTTTCGGCGGAACGGTGATCGGCACCAATAACGGCCCTGGAACCGGAGATCTGGCATGGGCCATGGCTTTCAACAAACTCAGCGGCCATATTCTCCGTGGGAACACCTTTATTGATTACTATGGGCGCAAGGTTAACTGGAACCGCCTCGGTTATATGTCGAGAAACTCGCAGAGAAGCATCAACAACTGGTGGCAGCTTTACAGTAATAAAGCTTTTTGGATTTTCAAGCAGCATAGTCTCAATTTTAATCACTGGTACCACGAGAATCTGGATGGTTATAAAGGCGCCAACGGCGGCAATATAAACGGCAGTGTTGTCTTCGCCAACAACTGGTGGGTAAATGTCGGCGTCGGACGCGACGGATCGCGGTACGATGATCGTGAGACGAGGGGTAACGGTCTATTTTACATAGAGCATAATTACCGGGGATGGTTCAATATCGGGACCAACTCGGCCAGGAAACTGTGCGCCGAAATCAATTTCCATCATGATAATGAACGTGACGGATTCTTCTACCTGTACGGCCTTTATACAAGTTACAGGCCGTTCACAAATTTCGAACTGTCGTTGTTTGCCGAGCACAAAATCAACCGTGATGTCGATTACTGGGTCGGTTCACAGTACAAAATTATCAACCCAGATGATGAAAACCCTGTCATTGACCCGAACGAAGAGGGGCTTCCGGTGGTGGGCAAGCTTGATAATAATGATGTGGATATTACACTGAGAAGCACCTACACCTTCCGCCGAAACATGACCATTCAGCTTTATACTCAGTTCTACATCTCGACCGGCGAGTTTGATACATACCAAAAGCTGGTGTCTGCCGAGGATCTTAAGGATGTTGATCTGGAAAATTACTATATAAATTTCGGCAGAGGCGATTTTAATTACAAGTCATTAAACCTGAATCTGGTTTTCCGCTGGGAATATCTTCCCGGCTCGACACTGTTCCTGGTCTGGACGCAGGCCCGCGACCGTTATGACACCGGTTTTGGTGATTTTGATTTCTCCCGGGATTTTAACAATATTTTCGATCTGCCCCAGACAAACACACTTTTGGTTAAGGCCAATTATTGGTGGAATATATAAAATAACCCCATTTTAGCCCTTTGCACAAAAAAGCCCCGCCTTTGGGCGGGGCTTTTTCCTTATACCGTAACGGCGGTTTTTTCTTCATGCAATCGTTTTATTCGCAGTCGGATTTTATCCTTGGCATCGTTAACGACCGTGTTGTCACAATCATTCTGCAGGTCGCAAAGGCGGCGCAATTCATTGAGAATGGTCGAAATGGTATCAACGCCCTCATTGATAATTTCGACCGATCTGCCCGCGGTGAGTGAACTATCATCTTTGCTTATCAATCGCTCCGGTTTGAAAATACGGGTTTGATTGATTATGATATCATTGATGTCAAAAATAAACTGACTGAAGGATTTTACGAGATCCCGGATCGATTCTCCATGGCCCGATGTCGATGTGGACAAATGTTTTTGCATCTGCATGTTTTCATGCAGCAACTGTTCCGCTATGAGATATTGTTTAAATAACAGGCGATTGGCATCACGCAGAATTTCCTCGATGGAACCGATATCGATATCCAGATAGGTCGATTCATTGGCTACCTCGCTGATCGATACCTGCTCGATTTTACCCAGTTTTTCCAAAGATAAGCCGAGATTATCAGCCAGAATATGCTTATTTTCGAATTCTTCCTTATCGGGCTGCGGTTCATCGAGAACCCTGAATTTCGAGATATGATTAGCCAGGCCGACTATCTGATTGAGTCTCTGCTTTTCGGATCTGACCCCTTCATCAAAGACCACATGATGACTGCCGACAGCGGCACAGATTATTTCCGGAAGGCCCCATTGTTTGAGAAGAAACTGCCCCACCCGGGCATGGTTGGTTCCCCATATCCGTTGCTCGACCGATGTCAGTCTGACGCCCGATTCAACCAGGCGGCTATTCTTGGCAAACTCCTGCGGGAAAGATGCTTCGAGCACCAGCGAGCCGATATCATGCAACAGCCCCGCAACAAATGCTTCCTCGGCCGGTTCATAGCCTATCTCACGCGCAATGGCCCGTGAGGTCAGCGCCACTTCCAGCGAGTGTCTCCAGAATTTTACTCGATCGATGCTCTGCCCCATCGACTTAAACTTATCATATATCGACGCCGCCAGCGCCACCGCAGTAACGGTCCTTAGACCAACGGTTACCACCGCCTGATGAATGGTGGTGATTTCGCGAGCTTGCCCGTAATAAGGAGAATTAACAATACGTAGTAATTTTGCGGTTAGGGCCGGATCCTTTTTTATGATCCCGGCCAGGTCGGCCACTGAGGCGTCCGGATTATTCGCCACGTTGACCACTTCAATAATGATCTGCGGCAAGGATGACAGTTCCTTGTTGTCCTCAAGTAATTTCTTAAATATATCCGGACTCATAAAATCCTCTGGTTTTTTGGTATCAGTCATTCTCTTTTATTATCGACTGAAATGAATGATTTATTTAGAGGACTCGCGGCGGGCAATTTTTTGATTTAGACGCCTGATGCGCTTTTGTATATCCGTTAAGGCGGAATCTCGAGGCGGGCGGACAGATTTTGCCTTCAGAGTATATTCCAGAGCGCGCTGAAAATCCCCCGCTTTATGTTCATAAAACTTGGCCAGCTCAATCCCGGACCAGAAGGATTCCTCGACCGCCCGGGCCGCAATTTCCTCCCATAAAACAACCGCTTTCTCATAATCACCGTTTCTCTTATATGACAATGATTGAAGAAACAGGATATCGAAACGGTCATAACTATGAGAGAGTTCATCGAATTCCTCGAGGAACCGGCAAACGTCCCCGTGTTCACGGCGGCGCTCCATTATTCGAGCCAGAGATAAAACATCGTCAGGGTCGGAAATTTTTTCCGAGGGGGCCTCATGAATCGCGGCAATATGGCACATTATAAAATAAAGCGAAACAATATCATTAAGGTTGTGCTCCGCAATCAAATCCATCTGGTAAGTGTCATCCGAGGCCAGCCAGTTAAAGTACATCGAGGGCACGAGATAACCGGGAATATCATCCTGCCGGTAAAAATCAAGAATTTGCTGTTCGACATTGCCAAGATTGCACTTTTTTATCCGCCGCCGGTGTAGTCTTCTGACCGTATGCAGAAGATCTATATGGTCGGCATATTCAAGGTTCCGTTCCACCCGCTGGATTATCATCCTGTCGCTGATAATGGGAATGTCGAAGGCACGGCCGTTATAACTGACAAGCACCGTGTCCGGTCTTATCTCGGCCCGAACCGCTTCCAGCATCGCTTCTTCATCGGGAAAATCAGGCAGGAAATATTGCCTGACTTCGAAACCGTTGTCCTTAAGGGAACCGAAGCCGATCAAAAACGCCACTGTACCCGATCCGCCCAGCCCGGTTGTTTCGGTATCAAAAAAAAGAAATTTTTCAGGGTCGAGCGTAATGCTCTCATCGGCGTTCTCGAAATATTTCTTCCGAAATATCGGCAGCCGATTTCTATCGGGCATCATGTGTTTGCCGTGAAAATAATCTTCATCGAATCTATTGATAATTTTGATAAAAGTGCCGTTGGAATGTCTCATCAGGTCGCCGTCGAGACATTCAGCCAGCTTTTGGTAACGACTTCCGGAGACCTTTTCACCGCTGTTTTCGGGACTATTTACAATATGTCTCGAAAATCTTCCCAGTTTATTCTGAAGCATATTTTTTAAGGACCTTTTCGATATAAAATAATACGACGGGATCCTTTTCCGTCTTGTGCAGAAGTTCGACGGCGCCGCAGGCAACCGAGGAATTGCAGTCCAGTATTCCTTCCACAGCCAGGGCCCGCCTCAGCGGAGAATTTGAGGCCAATTGCTGGGTTAATATAACAGCGGCCGAGTCGCCGCCGATGGTTCCCAATGTGCTGCAGCCGAGATTGCCCAACAGCTCATTCGCGGATGCCAGCGAATCGCTAATGATTCCTATCACTTCCGGGCCGAACTCGACCAGCGCTTCGGAAGCGCACATCCTCGCCCCGTAGAAATCATCGCCAAGCATAGCTGTCAACTTTGGCGCCGCCCCTACAATTTTCAATTTGGCGGCCGCCACTACGGCCGATTTACGGACATTTTCACTCGAATCATCCAGGGCCCCGACAACGGCATCACCGGCACGGCTATGGCCGATATCGCCCAGCGCGGCCACGGCATTCGAGCGAATGCGCCAGTCGCCGTGATGAGTGATTTTTGTAATGGCATCGATAGCCGTGGAATCCTTGATCTTTCCCAGCGCATAGCAGGCCCGGCCGGATATTTCCGGGTCATTATTCGGTAAGAGCTCCATTAAATACGGGGTCGCCGCTTTGCCGATCTTGATCAGAATATCACTGACGGCGCGGGATTCGCGGGCCACCTGCGTGTCGATTTTGCCGATCAACCTGGGGACCGCCAATGCACCCATGGCCACTAAGGAATCCTGGGCAAGCTGGACCATGTCGCGATATTTCAGTTCACCCGATGAGGCAATAATAAATAATGAATCGACTTTTTTCTCAGTATCATCCTTCGGGGTCTGTTCCGCTGCAACAACCGATACAAACGCCATTATCATCAGAAATATGTTTAACGATTTACTCATTGCCGTTCAGCCTCTCAACCGCAACGCCGGCCGAATCGGTCGGCCAGTTTTCGATATCCATTCCGCCCCCCCATTTGGAATCGGTTTTCCAGTAACCGCCCTCGACTCCCTGGCCGGTGTATTGGTCCTTGCCCGACATATCAATAAAAAGACCGATTGAGCCAAAATCGCGGCGCGGATTGCCATAGCCATGCGTATTTAATCCCGAGCGAACATAATAGGTATCATCACCGCGATCATCGATCAAAAGTCCGAAACCATTTGCAGAACCCGCCGCCTGCGAGAGATCATCTGCCTGGTAAATGTCATTGCCGCTTCGATCAAGCATGATACCGCAGCCATAATCGTGCCCGACTCCCTGCATCAGGCCTTTCCCTCGATAGAAATCATCACCTTTTTCATCGATCAATATTCCCAGCGACATATGAACCCCTGTCCCCTGCGCATACTGGTAAGATACATATTGATCATTGCCGTCAATATCACATATTAATCCCAATGACCACCAGTAACTGGCGCCCTGTCCGAAAATATCGGAAATATAATTATCATTACCCTCAAAATCAAAGATGGCCCCGATACCGCCGCCGGTATAGGGCCGCAGTCCCTGGCCAAAACCTTGCGAAAGAGAGAGATAATGAACATTGGTCCCGGCCAGACCATAAGTTTCGGTGTATTTGCCGCCGGCCAGGTACTGGTCGTTACCGCCATAATCAGCGATGATACCGATACCCTCGATCATGCCCAATCCCTGGGAAAGCAGGGCCGCCGAGTAAAGGTCCGAGCCGCTCTTATCCAGAAGCAACCCCAGTCCAAAGGTCGCCGCGCCCTGGGTGTGGATATCGCCGAAATACTTATCGCTGCCGCCGCCGTCAAAAAGAAGGCCCAGACCGAAATAGCCTGACCCGCACGAGAAGTGCCCCCCGTTGTAAATATCGTCCCCGCCCAGATCGAATAACAGGCCGGCCGACAAACATCCGGAACCGAGCACAAAGTCCGATTTGGCATTGTACAAGTCATTACCGGCCATATCGATAATTATGGTTCCATGGGGCGAAGCCGGGTCATAGGACAATTCATAAATATCATTGCCGCCGAAATCCAGGATGAAATGATATTCTCCGCGATAAACATCATCACCAGTCCCGCCGATGGCCCATTTCTCATGCCGCCCGAGATATTCGGCAATACCGGTCCGCGCCGGAAGCACGGCTGTATCGGCCAGAATTTGTTTTGAAATCAGATTCCCGGCATCGAGTTCCTCTTTCATCCGCACGGCCTCGCCATAAAAGACACCGGCGGCATCGATACCGGCCAAGACTATAAAATCCTTCTTGATTCTTCCCGCCATCTCGACAAACCTTTTGGTGTATTCCTCCTCGGCCTTCTGAATGGAATCGAGCACATCGACCGGTTTATTGGCATCGGCGGTATCTTCAAGAATCGTCTGTTTGAATTCATTAAGTATAAACTTTCGTTCGTCGGCGCTTATCCCGGCCAGCGTAGAATCGAGCGCCTTCGGAAAGCGGTCATATAGAAACGACTGCACTTTCATAAGCAGCCGGTTGAGCTCCATCGAATTGTAATAGAGATTTATCCCGGCGTACATATTCTCATCTTCCGGGAAGCGATACTGCCTTAATATTCCCGATTGCGTTTCCTTGCGCAAATTATCGAAGGCAAACCTCAGGATCGGGTCCGGCTGGCCGCCCCGGCATTTATCCCGGAATTTTTCCGTGAATTCAATCATGCGGTACGGCTGGTTCATCAGATCGGCGACAGTCTCGAGCCGGAAGCTGTCTTTTTTTGAGTAATCATCGCGAAGATGCAGGTCACTCATCTTAAGATTCAGGAGTGCCGTCAATTGCTCGACAGCCTGCCGTTCATAGACCGAATCGGCTGTTTCCTGGGCCGAAACGAAGGAAAAGGCCAGGCAAAAAGCGAGTAGAATGATCGATTCTTTCATAACGGTAATTAAAGACTGTTGACTGACCGGGTCAATTAAATTTTCGATATTAGCGGTCCATTACTTCTTTTTTGTCAAAACCCAGACCCAGGCCGGAAACAGTGGATATATCATAGTGAAAATCCGGCGCGGGAGTCTTGATATGATATTTCCTTTTCTAATAACATCATCGGCGCAAAAGCTTTCCGGGTTCTCGAAAATCATATTGGTATAGTCGTGCCGCCAGAAATTCCCGGTCAGGAATTTAAGCTTTTTCAGTGACAGCAGTCGGACATCATAGATCCCTTTTTTGCCGGCAAGTTTCATATATATATCGGCCAGCCAATGCGGCAGCCATGACAGGAACGGCAAAAAGTAGTGACCTTCGATCAGAACATACCGGTTGCCGGCCCCGAAATAACAGAAACCGTCATATTTCAGGACGCGGAAGATTTCCGACATCAGTTCTTCCTGGCGATCGACATGCTCATATATCTGATTGCAAATGATGACATCGACACTATTATCAGCCAGCGAGATTTCCGTGCCGTCGGCACAAAGAAATTCAATGTTCTTTCTGCGGCTGTTTTCCTTGCCCCATTTCAATCCCTCGGTATCGACATCGAGCGCGATGATGGTCCTGAAATTTTCCGCAAAGCGCTCGGTCATTATACCGGTGGATGAACCCAGGTCCAGACAGACCAGATCATTCAGCGGTCTGAACGAAAAATGCTGACAGACCGCCACCACCTTGTCGGCCTTTTTTTGCCGGGATTCAATATCATACAGAACCGGGAATCTTTCAGAAAATGTCCCCATCGTTTCATTCATTCTGGTCCGGGTCACGGTAGTCATAATTTCCTCAGTCTGTAAATCGAAGATATGGCGAATAAAGAAGGAAACATCTGTGCCAGGGGCATGAATAGTTTCGTCATCAGCTTCCATCGCGGCGGTATAATCGGCACAAATTTGCGGTCGGCAACAATCAGGTTGGTTTTTTCGAATAGCTGCCGGTCGCGCGAGGGTGAAAAAAGCCGGACATGGGAATGACTGAAATGCCCCAGATGCGATTTGCCGAAGAGAATTTTCAATCTCGATACAATATGGAACTCATTGGGGACCGAAATAACCATCTCGCCGTCATCCTCAAGCGCATATTTCAGCCTTTTCAATGCGCGCAGCGGGTAATAAAGCTGCTGAAGGACTTCCAGGCACAGAATAATATCATATTTCTCATAAGGTTCATCACGCTCGATATCGAGAATCATGGCCCGGTGCCCCTTCTGACTGACCATGGTAATTATGTCGGGGGAAACATCGGAGCCGACCACATCATATCCCAGGCGGGCGAAATAGTCGAGGATCAGGCCGCGTCCGCACCCCAGATCGAATAACCGCCCGGATTCTTTCGACAGCAGGCGGTGCACTATTCCCGCGCGCTGCAGGGAGCGCGGATCGGTCTTCGCGTCCGGCTGTTCGCGCCAGTATTGATCGAAAAATGTTTGTTTTTCCTCAAGCGTCGGCATAACCAAACTCGGCTCTGTTATTCATAACTTTGACAGCTTCCAGCCATTCGGCCACGGCTTGCACCGAGTTCTTGATATCAAGCTCGTCCAGTGCGCGCGGACAATTCTCGGCGAATTGCGCGGCCCGGGTGGTCATCTCGCCCATTCTCAAGGCAAGAGCCTTCACATCGCCGGTGGGGAAATGACAGCCCACTTTATATATATCGATGAAATACGGCATGTCGCCGATGTCGGAACATATTACCGGCACGCCGGCCTGCATCGCTTCACCAAAAGTAAGCGGCAGGGAATCCGAATGTGACGGGATCAGCGCCGCTATCGAGTTAACCAGCAACTCATTGATTTGATGTCTCGGCAGGTATCCGCAGCAGGTCACGGAATCGGTCAGGTGGTATTCCTCAATCAATTCTTTCAGCCGCTGCTCCGAGCTGCCGGTCCCGACATAATACAATTTCCAACCGGGATGATCGCCCGCAAACAACCGAAAGGCTTCCAGCAAATCAAAAACACCTTTGCTCTTTTCCACTCTTCCGACGCAGATAAACCTTTTCTCGGGAGTCTTCTTTCCGGCGGTTTGGATATCGATGGCATGATAACTGGGGATAAACCGGCAGGCGGAATCGGACAGCGCCTGGACTTTCATGGCCAGTTCATAACCATCGGCGTAAAGCTGATCGGCACACTTAAGCACTTTGCGGATAACATTTCCGGCAATCGGAAGCTGTGCCCAGCTGTTAATATCCGAGCCGAGAGCCCAGACCGCATAAGGAATGTGATATTTTTCCGACAATTTATAGGCAATATAGCCCGAAGGCGCCGCCCACAGGGCAAGGATACCGTCATACTTATTTTTTTCCAGGAGGGCCGCCCCGGTCTCATAACCGCGGTTGAAGTACCTTTTTATCTTGAGAAGGCTGGCCGGATGATATAACGGGAGCTGGGATATAACCGTCGATCCGTCCGACCATTTAAAAGTATGCACCGCGCTGTCAATATAGGATGCATCTTCGCACTTGCTGTGATAGTACGGCGTGACGACATCGGCCGTTATATCCCCGTTCTTCAGGGCCATTCTGAAGTCGTGCACAAAAGGTGACGCGACATCATCCGGCCCGACCGGATAGCGGTTAGTGATTATCAGTAATCGTTTTTTGGTCTGCATAATCATCCTGATATATATCTCCATTAGGCCTGCGGGAAGTGACTTCCGCTATTGATTCCGGCCTGTTTTTTTCGATGAGTTCTTCGATCTTATGCTGATGATTCTGTAATTTATAAACTTCCCTGCGAAGTCCGACCATCTGCGTCCCCAGAAAACCGAACAGTATTACCTGCAGCCCAGCAACAAGCAGAAGCACCATCAGGGTCATCAGCGGGCGGTTGGGATTAAGCGCCGCGGTTTGCCACAGATATATCATGTACATCCCGATGCCCAGTCCGGCCGCAATGAGCATCAATCCGGCCAATCCGAAAAGAAGCGAAGGCCGCTCGAAGAATGAGAAGACAAGATGCGACAAAGCGGTGGCTTTGAAGCGGAATTTCGACTTCCCTTTTTTCCGCGAGCGGAGAATAGCCGGAAATTCAAGCGGAACAAAACCGGAAGCCAGCGCTTTGGACAGAATTTCCAGGTGAATTTCCTTTTTGTCCGATTCCAGATCGAGCCGCTTGACCACTTCCGCCTTATAGCCGCGCAGGATTCCGGTCAGCGTCTTTATTTTGCCGCGCATGGCCGATGAGAGTATAATATTCCCCAGTTTCGAGATCAACAGCCGCTTGAACGGGACATCCTCGGTGCCGCCGTCATGCATGTACGGCGACCCGATAACAAAATCAACTTCCGGATTGTCTTTTAACAGACGGTACATCACCGTCAGGTATTCCTCGGAATATGACAGGTCGCAGTCAATAGTCAGGATATATCTTCCCTGCGCCGCCTTAATACCGGTTCTGATGGCTTTTCCGCGGCCGGCATTGAGCTTGTATCCGGCATATCTGATTCGCGGGTCCTCGGCCGCATACTGCCTGATCTTTTCGGCGGTATCATCGGTCGAACCGTCATCGACGGCAATGATCTCAAAACTCTGACCCGTAATGGTCAGCGCCGCGGCCATCCTTTCGAGGTTCTGCGGAATATTGGCCGCTTCGTTATATGACGGTACGACAACGGATATTTCAATCATTTTGGGCCACCGCTCCTTCCCTGTTCATTGCGTCAAGAATGGATTTGGCAAGCTTGAGACAATTCGGATCCTGCGAATCGATTTCAAGGGCGTCGGATAAGTATTTTAATGATTCTTTATATCTTTTCGCCTTGGCCAGGGCCGAAGCCAGGTGAAGGCGGAGATCAATGCTCTCTTTGTCGAGAGCCAGCGCCCGCTTGAAAAGCTGCCATGAAATGTCGCTGTAACCATGCCGCTCGAAATATACGCCGAGAGTGAAGATCCAGCGGCCGGTGAATTCAGCGGTGAGTGATTCATTTTCACAGCCATCGGTCATAAGCGTCATCAGTTCGACATGCTCTTCATAAAAATTCTTGTCAAACGCGACATCCTGATTTTCCCCGACATACTTGAAGACAATTCCATGCGGGACAATTTCATCGTGCTTAATACCCGGGACGCCGAATTGTAGATAAATATCCTTCTGATCGGCATTGAGGCGGCAGATCGCTCGGGCCCATTCATCGGCCTTGCCGGCAAAATCACCGGTGAAGTCTTCGGGGAAATGCAGATCCGGATAATTGATCGTCAGTTGCTTGCGATAGGCCGGGTTGAGCATGGCGCCCGGAGACAGAATATCAATCCGGCAGGCCGTGGAATCGACATATGCACGATACCACATCGGCAGCAGCAGGTCGTCTTCAGCGACAAGCAATATCGATCCCGTTGGAACATTCTGAATAATGGCTTTGCTTATTAGGTCCGGACCGCGCACATTGGATAAATCGGCTCGGGCAAAATTATCAGTGGCCGCAAAATAACCAAAGGCGCCGACCAGCAGGGTCATCATAACCGAGGCATGGCTGGTTAGTATTTTCAGGCGCATTATATATAGAAATCCGGCCATGCTGACTATCAGGACCAAACCCAACAGCGGAGCCAGGTAATTAACCAGATCATAATTATGCGGATCAAACTCGGCAGTCCACAAGACAACAGCCAGATTGAACAAAACCGCCAGCAACACAAACGGGAATACCTTTCGGGATATCTTGAATATCCCCCACAGGCCGAACAGTGTCAGCCCAATCAACGGCCAGCCGATCTGGTCGGCCATAAACATGCCGATTCTCTTCAGCCGCAAGAGATAGTCCGGTGCGGCCGTCATCGCCGCAAAATCGGCCATATCCGATGAGCGGGTTATGGCGGCCAGAAAGCCCTTGAGGCTGTCCGGACGGCCCCAGTTGATATCCGGCTCGAACGCGGCCCGGAAGGGCAGATAGAAATATATGCTGAAGGCCACAAACGCAAAGAAGGTGACAATCAGTATCGATCCGAATTTCTGACCGAAACTGGCCCATTGAGAAATAAATAGATATATGAACGCCGGAATAAAAGCCAGCGCCAGTAAAGGATGATTGGCAAAGGACAGAGCATAAAGCCAGATTCCCAAAAACACCAGCCGGCGGCTTTCGTCTCGGACGCCCTTGAAGCAGGCCAGAAGCGCGGCCAGAGTCAGGAAAAGATGCAGCGAATAGACTTCGGTGCGAACGGCCGACAGCCATACCGGCAGCGAAACGGCGAACAAAGCGGTCACGGCCAGCATGGGCAGGAGTATAAATGAAGTTCCGACCAGCGATTCATCCTGTACTACCCGCATACCGCGGTTGCCTTCCTCGTGCTCAACAAAATGTTTCGCATCCGAGCCGGGCGCCGGGATATCGGCAAAATGCCTGACCAGCAGATAGAAGAGCATCACCGCCAGCGCCGCAAAAATGGCCGACATCAGATTCGAGGCCAGGGCCGGGTCCAACCCCGGGATTATTGCGAACAATCTTCCCAGCAACGTATAAAGCGGGAAAGACGGCGAATGCGGCAAACCCAGCGTGTAGTTGGTGGACGTAAAGGCCGCGGAATCGCCCCAGAAAAGTGAGGGGGCCATAGTTCGTAAATAAAGAGCCAGCGAACCGATGAAAGCCATCAGCGGCACCAGCCAATTTGTCAGACTCTTATATGGTGACGGTCTGACATAAGTATAATCAGTTTCATGTTTTACCATAACTAACCATCCTTCTTTGCCTTAGCATACTCCACACAGAGCCTGTCGAACATATTGATAGACGGGCTTAATGTATATATCTCTTTTCGGCTGATTTCTCCAAAATCTGACAATTTTATGGGAAAATATTGCGGGATATATACATCGTTTCAGGGCTGGCCAAAACCGGCCCCCATAAAAAAAAGCGGCCCGCCAGGGCGGACCGCTAAAGGACATTAGATTTTCAAACCTTAACTGGTCGCGTCATCCGAAGTGCAGACAAGGTTACCGCCGTTGTCTATGGTCCAGGAATCAACGGTAGCATCATCGTCAAGAATACCGCAGGTCGCCGTTACCAAAAGGTTGGTAGCGTCGGCAGTCGTAATTGTATAGGTATACTTGGCCGAGGCCGGTATTTCAACACCAATGGTGATTAAAGCATTGGGAGCGCCGGCATTTCCGACGACAGCCTGACCCCAGTAGGTGTTATTCTGCTGGCGGTAGGTTCTTTCCATGGTGTAGATCTGTTTCAGAATGCCCTTGCATTCCGACTGCTTCGACTTGGTAGTGGCGGTCATGAACCGCGGAATGGCCAGAGCAGCCAGGATGCCGATGATAACGACCACGATCATCAACTCGATGAGGGTGAAACCCTTCTGACGGTTGTGGAACTTTGAAAACATTCGAACCTCCTATAGGTTATTTTGGGTTTGATGTTCAATTCTCCGATATCCAGTTATCGCAAATGGTTTGCCATTCCCGGCAAAAGGCAAAATTTTGGCTACTATGGGATGTGTAAATGAATGTCATTCAACATAAAAGGATTTAATATTTTTTACATATGTGGCTTTCCGCCAACAGGTTTGGGGAACTCCCCATAATGGCATTAGTAGATTTTCGCAATCTTTTTTGCATTTTGCAAAGCGCAACATTGAACGGAACGAGCCGTTCAGGTTCAAGATCGCAATAAAAAAAGCCCGCTTGAGCGGCCTAAAAAGTTGCGTCAGGTCTTGATTTCACTTCCAAGTTAAATTGTGACCTGACGCATGTTGGTCTTAGTATTTAATAGCTAAATAGTTATAGTGGTGCCGGTTCACACCCCCGATAAATCGAGAGCAAGAACCGGCACAACAATGCAAAAAAAAGCCCGCTTGAGCGGGCTTTACACGATATATATGAAAGGGCTAAAGTTGCGCATCATCGGACAAGCAAACCAATATCCCCAAATGATCTATCTGCCAGACATCCGGCGCCGGATCATCATCGAGAATATTCGATGTTGCTATGGCGGTAAAGGTATTGACGGTGGCATTAATAGTGTATGTGTACATTGAGGTTGCCGGTATCTCAACCCATATCAGGGACAAGGCACTTGGAGCAGTGGCGCTGGCCGCTCCTCCGGGAATATAGTATCCCGTTCCCTGTTGGCGGTAAGTCCTTTGATTGGTATAGATTTGCTTTAATATCAACTTGGCTTCGGACTGCTTGTTTTTGGTCGAAACCGCCATAAATCTGGGGATGGCCATCGCGGCCAGAATTCCTATAATGACAACGACTATCATCAACTCGATTAAAGTAAAGCCGGTATTATCATTTTTTCGTATCACGACACACCTCACAATGTTATTGGGTGGCGCTGTGCATAAGCATATCATAACCAGATCAATGCAAATGGTATTCCCAATAGACCATTACATTGATTCTATCTATATCTGTTTAATTTTTTGTCAACTGTCGGGCAAAATCAAGACGAATTGTTTCAAAACGAGATATTTTGAAAAAATTAATCCTCATCCCCCTGCATTTTGTATCTCTCAAGTTTTCGGTAAAGAGTCGAGTTATCAATACCGAGCAGCTTGGCCGCCTGCGCCTTTTTGCCCTTGGCCTTGTTCATAATATAATAAATATAAGCTTTTTCTATTGATTCCAGGGTCGGGGTCTCCGGCGTTTCTTCGGAGACTATCGCCCGGCTCTTTCCCTCTATAATTTTTGACGGGAAATCATCTATGTTTATGACGTTCCCCCGTGAAAAGAGCACCGCCCGCTCAATACAGTTTTCAAGCTCGCGGACATTGCCGGGCCAATCGTATTTGTTGAGTATTTCAAGCGCCTCCGGGCCGAGTGTCTTTGGTTCGACCTTATTGCGATCACAGTATTTTTTAAGAAAATGATCGACCAGAATCGGCAGATCATCGGCCCGCTCACGAAGCGGCGGAATATACAGGGGGATAACATTGAGACGATAGAACAGATCCGACCTGAATTTGCCCGCCTTGACGTCCTGTTCAAGATCGGCGTTGGTGGCGGCAATCAGCCGGACATCGACTTCAATCGGCTTGGTGTCGCCGACCGGCGTGATGATCTTATCCTCAAGAACCCGCAAAAGCTTTACCTGGATGGCCGGAGAGGTATTGCCCACTTCATCCAGAAAGAACGTGCCGCCATCGGCCATTTTGAACAAGCCGTCTTTATCTTTAATGGCTCCGGTGAAGGCGCCCTTCTTGTAACCGAAAAGCTCCGACTCCAACAAAGTTTCCGGGAGCGCGGCGCAGTTGATCGTGATAAAGGGACCGGTGGCGCGCCCCGAACCGGCATGTATCGCCTTGGCAACCAGATCCTTACCGGTGCCCGACTCACCGCGAACAAGAACCGTCGAATCGGTAATCGAGACTTTGGCGGCGAGTTTTTTAAGATTTATTATCTCATCCGACTGCCCGATGAAATTGATGAATGAATAATCATGCTTGAGCTGCTGTTTGAGGCGGCTGTTTTCCTCGGCCATATGTTTCTGGTTGACCGATTTTTCTATCACCAGTTTGATCTCATCGACCTTAAATGGCTTGGTAATATAATCCAGCGCCCCTTCACGCATGGCTTCGATGGCGGTATCGACCGAGGCAAAAGCGGTCATGACAATCAATTCCTGATTCGGCCTTCCCTTTTTGACCTTTTTCAAGAGGTCAAGCCCCGACATTTCGGGCATCATCAAATCGGCAATTATCAGATCATACTCGCTGGAAGCGGTCCGTTGAATCGCTTCGGAACCGGAAACCGTTGTCTCAACATCATACCCTTCCTTGGTCAGCATGATTTCCATGAAATCACACATCGACTGCTCGTCATCGACAACCAATATTTTTCCGGCCATTTCTTTCCTTTCGGATGCAGTAACAGAGATTACTTAATACAATAGTTTTCGGCAGAAAGATGATTCGCTGAATATTTGCTTTTTGCAATGTTCAGATATTACACAGACAAATATTCTTGCTTTAGAAATAGTATATCCTTTAATTGACACAGACCAACTCAACGGAGAACCCGATATGCTTAAAGATTTTGATGAGGCTTTGGCCAAATATGTCAGACCGGGCTCATTTCCGCTGGCAATTCGGATGGTCAAAGACGGCAAGGATATTTCGGAACGGACCAGGCGCCCTTTTCGGGATATGAATATTAAGGTGGCCATCTGCCAGACCTTTTCGATGGCCCGCCGCTATGGCTGGCAACTGGCCGTCGGCGAGGAGGATATCAATTGTCCGCTGGCCCTGACCGCTTTCGGAATGAAAAAGGAACTGGCTATTTACAGTTGCGGCGCCATGTGCGCCGGGATGTTTACCGAAACCCGACAGGCCGGGGCCAAAACGGAGGCCCTGGTTCCGAGATTTTCTTTCAAAGAATACAGCCATGTGATGGCGGCGCCGGTTTCGAAGGCGGATTTTATTCCGCATGTTTATCTCGTTTACGGCAACTCGGCTCAAATCATGCGGCTCCTGGCGGCAACCCTCTATAAAAAAGGTGGTTATCTGACCAGTAAATTCTCGGCCCGTCTGGATTGCGCCGATATTTGCATCGAAACCATGAAAACCGGAAAGCCGCAAGTAATTCTCCCCTGCTACGGAGATCGTGTTTTCGGGCAGACCGGCGACGATGAAATGGCCATGTCCATTCCGGTCGGCCTCGAAGAAGAGGTGATCAAGGGACTCGAAGGGACCCACAGCGGCGGCATCCGCTATCCGGTTCCGGCCTACCTCCGCTTCACCCCCGAATATCCCGAGCATTACTACCAGTTGACCAATGCCTGGAAAGAAAAGGAGAAAGACCAGAAATAAAATGCCCGAGAAATATTCCCATCGCGAAAGAATCGAAATGATTATGCGCGGCGAAAAACCGGACCGTTTCGCCGCCTCGGCCTGGAGACATTTTTATCACAGGGAGGCCGCCGCCGAAGGTCTGGTCGATGCGATGATCGGCTTCCAGAGTGAGTTCGACTGGGACTTCATGAAAATCAATCCTCGCGCCAGCTACCATGTCGAGGACTGGGGAAATAAATTGCGCTGGTCATGCAGTGAATTTCAGAAGCATATCAAGCTCGAATATGCCGTCAAGAGACTGCATGATTGGGACAAGATCGAGCCGCTGCCCATGACCGCGCCGGTGCTGGCCGAGCACCTCAAAGTGATTAGAATGATCAGAAAGAAAGTCGGGCCGGAATTACCGCTCCTGATGACCGTCTTCAATCCCCTCGGAATCGCCCGCTACCTGGTTGGAGATACCGACAAACTGAAGGAACATATCGATCAGGATCCCGGGCGCATCACTGCCGCCCTCGAGAATATAACCGAAACATTCAAGAAATATTCGGTTGAATGTCTCAATGCCGGCGCCGACGGGATATTTTTTGCCACGCTCGAGTGGGCCTCGTCAGATAATATGGACTACGAAGATTACATGAAGTACGGGCGGCCATACGACTTAAGAATCTTAAAGGCGGTGCAGGGAAGCCGCTTCAATATGCTCCATGTCTGCCACACCAACAATTACCTTAAACAATTATCCGACTACCCGGTCGATCTCATCAACTGGGACTCAAGTCATCCCACCAATCCGTCGGTCGAGCAGGCTTTCGAGTTTTTCGGCGAAAAGACTGTTGTAGCCGGCCTTGACGACCGCGGCTGGCTGTGGCACAGCCGCCCTGATGAAATCGGCAATGAGATCGCGCGCCTGAAAGAGAAATTCGCCGGGCGACGATTCATCTTCGGCCCAAGTTGCGCTATTGCCCCGGAACTGCCCTATGAGAATCTCCGGGCATTGCGCCGGGCGTTGTAACTCAAAAGTTATTAAATACTTGGCGGCTCAGGCTGGTGTGAAATCTACTTCTGGGAAGTTCCTGAATAATTTTAATTGACACCGCCGGTGAAGCATAAGATATTTAAATATTAATCATACTTCAGGAGAGATGAATATGTTTTTTGGATTTGCAATTTTAGTCGCCGGAGTCCTGTTACTTCTGGCCAAAATGGATATTATTTCAGGCGGATTCTGGGACTATTTCTGGCCGATTGCCCTGATTGCGCTTGGAGCTAAGATAATTTTTGACAAAAAGAAACATATCGAAATTAAGTGACCGGAAAAAAACCAGCCAATCAGCCCGAAAACGCACGGGATAAAAATCCCACACAGCCCGAAAAACCGGCCATTTCCATCACTTTCCGCCCGGAAAGACCGGGCCTGGAGAAATTTATGGGCCGGCTTGAAGCCGAGGTGATGCAAATTGTCTGGGCAAATGGTCCGATGACCGTCAAACGGGCGCTTTATTTCATCAATAGAAAAAATAAATACGCTTACACGACCATAATGACAATAATGGTTCGCTTGCACGAAAAAGGTTATCTATCCCGGAATAAAGAAGGCGCTTCTTATGTATATTCACCGATTACGGACGAAAGAGGCTTTCTCAAGCTGGCCGTGGCGGCGGTCATAGCGGGCCTAATGAATGAATACCGAACCATAACCGCCAATCTTTTTCACAAGGTCCGCAAGGCCTCGAAGAAAGCTGCCGATTAATCTTCGGGCCTCATTTAGTTGGAAAATTTCCCGATAATTATTATATGAAAACTGCATTATCTCTAATATTGTTCGGATTATTATTTTTCGCCACGGGAGCGGTCGGCGAGGTCTATAATAATTCGATGCTCAAATGCACGTTCGATCTTCCGGCCGGATGGTCGGCTCAGCAGGCCACGCCCGATATATTGATAATAAATACCGACGCCGGGGACTCCGTCGAGGTAACCGTTTCCAGATTTGAACTTGATACCGAGAATCCCATTAAGTCGGACGGTGACCTGGCCGAGGCGATTACCGGGCTATATCATGACATTGGAATCAAATCGGCCAACCGAGACAGCATTGCATATGCAGTCAATGGCGGTTCGGCCTCTTTTGAAGCCGAGTATAATCATATCCCAGCCCGGTCGGAGGCACTTATTCACAGCGGATTAAAGGGAATTATCGGACGACTGGCCTCGGGCGAACAGGTGCTTTATCTGATCGTGGTAATGGCTCCCCCGGAAATATTTGATGCGATCAGACCCCAAATTAATGTCCTGACGAATTCTTTCAGAATCGATGAGACTCTTGCCGAGGAGTTTTATCCTCGCAGGAATTTCTCGCCATATATGATGATTCTGCTGATTCTGGCCTTGTCTGCCTTATTTTATTCGCGCAATCGCCGGGTCCAGAAATCAAGAAACCCATTGGGCAGGGATTCAGGTAGTCTCTGGCGCTGTTCATTATGCGGCCGGGCAAATCATATTGATAATGAGGCCTGCAGTCGCTGCGGGACAGTCAGAGTTGCCGCGGATATTATCAGAAAAAGTTGAACTATTTTTCCTGCAATTCCAGTAGGACGCCGCCGGTGGAAGCGGGGTGCACAAAGGCAATCCTTTTGCCGCCCGCTCCGATTTTCGGCTTCTCGTCGATCAGCCGATAACCTTTGGCTTTCATCTCGATCAGTTTCTTTTCGATATCATCCACGAGGATGGCCAGGTGATGCAATCCCGGCCCGCGCTTTTCAATAAACTTCCGGATCGGACTGTTGTCATCGGTCGCCGCCAATAATTCGATATGCCCCGAGTCGGGATCATCTTTGGCGGCAAACATGGCCACCTTTACTTTTTGCTCCATTACCTCCTCGGTATGGAGCGGAGGATAACCAAGCAAATCGGAGAAGGCTTCAATCGCCTTCTCCAGATTTTCAACTGCGATTCCAATATGCGATATATCAGACACTTCTATTTTCCTTCCTACTCGGTCTGCTCCCGTTTGACGGCATCTTCATAAGCCTTAATCTGTTCTTCCAGTTCCAGTTGCTTGTCAAAATGCGACTGGTAGGGTTTGAGCCATTTCCCGCGCGAGCGAAACACCCTGCTTTGATAGGCACGCCCTTTCGCATTGGGATCGAGAGATTCATAAAACAGCCTGATCCAGACATCGGCCGAGTCGCCATAGACATGAACACTGTCAACTTCGACATGAGACAGCGAATCATAAACATAATCCCTTACTCTGGGATATTCCATATATTCGGTCAGCGAGATTAAATCCTGGTAGTACAGGAACTCATTCTCGTAAAGGACCGTTTTGTCGCCCTCTTTCATGCGGTCAATATATTCTGTCATCATCGCCCTGATAGCGTTCTGGTCGCTGATTTCTTCGGCACCGGTACTCGGATTGCCTGATTTTTTTGCAGTTTCCTGATTACTGCAGCCGCTCAGAAACAGGATAATAATAAAAATAATTATGATTCTATAAAACTTCATGGTACTCTCCCCAGATATCTCTCAGGCAATTGGAAATTTCGCCGAGTGTTGTGTACTGTTCCACCGCGTCAATAACGGGCGGCACAATATTTTCATTACTGCGGGCGACCTCATCGAGGACTTTCAGGCATTTCCCGACCTTTTCGTTATCGCGATTTTTGCGAAGTTCCTTCAGTCGTTTGACCTGTTCCTCTTCAAGATGCGGATCGACCTTGAGAATTTCCTCCATCGGCTGGGCCTTGTCTTTGAACTTATTGACACCAACCACAATCATCTCGTCTTTTTCAATCATCTTCTGGAACCGGTAAGCCGATTTGGCGATTTCATGCTTGAAGTAGCCTGTCTCGACACCCTTGACCGAGCCGCCCATTTTCT
This sequence comes from candidate division Zixibacteria bacterium HGW-Zixibacteria-1, assembly GCA_002838945.1. NCBI lineage: Bacteria > Pseudomonadati > Candidatus Zixiibacteriota > candidate division Zixibacteria bacterium HGW-Zixibacteria-1. The sequence continues at coordinate 57,710 of PGXB01000009.1, read as the reverse complement.
CGATGTCTTTCATAATCTCGAGAACCTTCTGTTCGATTTCATCGGTCAAATATTCGATAAGATATGAGCCTCCAAGCGGATCGGCGGAATCGACGACACCCGATTCATATCCGATAACCTGCTGCGTCCTCAGGGCGATCTCGGCCGATCTCTGAGTCGGCAGGCCAAGGGCCTCATCGAACGAATTGGTATGCAGCGACTGGGTTCCGCCAAGAACGGCCGCCAATGCCTGCATGGCTGTCCGAACAATGTTGTTTTCCGGCTGCTGCGCCGTCAGGGTCGAGCCGCCGGTCTGAGTATGAAATCTCAGCAGCAGCGATTTTTCATCCCCCGCCTTATATTGCTCCTTCATCAGTTTCGCCCAGATACGCCGGGCAGCCCTGAATTTGGCGACCTCCTCAAACAGATTATTATGCGCGGCAAAGAAAAATGACAGGCGCGGCGCAAAAGAATCAACCTCCATCCCGGCCTTAAGAGCCGCTTCGACATAGGCCCTGGCATTGGAAAGCGTAAAAGCTACTTCCTGGGCGGCACTGGCGCCCGCTTCGCGAATATGATAACCTGAAATCGATATTGTATTGAACTTCGGGAGATTATCTTTGGAATACGAAAAGATATCGGTGATAAGGCGCATTGAAGGTTCCGGCGGATATATGTAAGTTCCCCGGGCAATGAATTCTTTGAGAATATCATTTTGTATTGTCCCGGAGATCTTATTTTGCGGAACCCCCTGCTTCCTGGCCACAGTGATATACATGGCCAGCAGAACAACCGCGGTAGCATTGATGGTCATCGAAGTCGAGACCTGTCCCAGCGGTATTTTATTAAAAAGAGTTTCCATATCGGCCAGCGAATCGATCGCGACCCCGGTTCGCCCGACCTCGCCGAGCGCCATCGGGCTGTCGGAATCATATCCAATCTGGGTCGCAAGGTCGAAGGCTACCGACAAACCGGTCTGGCCGTTTTCAAGAAGATATCGAAAGCGTTGATTGGTTTCTTCGGCCGTGCCGAAACCGGCATACTGCCGCATCGTCCACAAACGGCCGCGATACATGTTGTTGTAAATGCCGCGGGCATATGGGTACTCACCCGGGTGACCCGGCATACTTCCTTTTCGGGAATCCTGGTCCGCCACCACCGGAATTTCGATACCGGAAGTGGTGAGACGTTTTTCCTCTTCCATTTATTCAAACTCCACTAATTTTTCGTTTTTGTCGACCGCCATTCCGGGGTCGGCAAAGACTTCTTTAACAGTTGCCTCATACGGGGCTTTTATCATGTTTTCCATTTTCATGGCTTCGATAATAACCAGCGTCTGCCCTTTGGCGACTTTGTCGCCCGGTGCAACCGCCGTTGAAAGCACCAGCCCCGGCATCGGTGCTTTGATAATTTTGTCTTCGGGCCCGCCAACGGCGGTTCCGGCCCGTTTGCGAAGCTCGGCCAGATCATACGGTTCGGCCCTGACATTGACCTCTTTCCCTTCCAAAAAGATATCAAGGCCGCCGCCGTTGCGGGTAATATCCACCTCGGAAGCGCGCTCATTGATTTTGAACAGAAATTTTTTGTCCGATAACTGATCAACCGTAACCAGATATCTGACGTCCCCATATTCTACCAGATACCCATCGCCATGACGGGTCAATTCGATGTCAAATTCCTCGTCATCGACCGAAACTATGTATCTATTTCTCAGGTCACCCATGGTTCTATTTAATCTTGCTTAATCCTTTGACACCTTCCCGGCGATGATAATGCACCCAGTTACTCCGACACTCCAGCCTTTTTTTGAAGGTCGTTTGCACTTTCTGCCGGTTGATATATTCATAAATGACTGCCGCAATCGCCGCTTTTTCGGCCTGGTCGGCCTCGGCGCACTCGAAAATGCGGTCGGGAAATTCGACATCGATAAAATCCGTGGCATAGTCGCCCATATGAAACCGCGGCGAACGCATCACCGAACAGCCGAATCCAATGGTTGTATGCACGCCCGAAATGCGGTACTCGGACAGCGCCCGGCGCATCCTGTCGATGGCCTCCTTGCGGTCCCGGCCCCAGACTATCAATTTGGAAATAATCGGGTCATAGAACATCGGAATCTCCGATCCGGCCACGACACCGGAATCGACCCGGATACCCGGCCCGGACGGCTCACGATACTCGGTGATGGTGCCGGTCGACGGCATGAAATTCTGATGCGGGTCCTCGGCGTAAATACGGCACTCGATGGCATGGCCGCGCGTGCTGATGCTTTCCTGCGTGAAGGTCATCGGCCGCCCCTCGGCGATCCGGATCTGCTCGCGTACCAGATCGACCCCGGTCACCATTTCGGTTACCGGATGCTCCACCTGCAGGCGGGTATTGACCTCGAGAAAATAAAAATTGAGTTCCTGATCGACCAGGAATTCGACCGTTCCGGCGCCAAGATAACCCGATTCGCGCGCGATATTGACCGCCGCCTCACCCATCTGCTTCCGGAGTTCCTCACTCATAATCGGTGACGGCGATTCCTCGATGACTTTCTGGTGCCGACGCTGTATGGAACACTCACGCTCGCCGAGATACACTGCATTGCCGTGCGAATCGGTCAAAATTTGTATTTCAATATGCCGCGGTTTTTCGAGATATTTTTCCAGATAGACGCGCCCGTCACCGAAGGCCGACCCCGCTTCACGGATGGCCGATTCGAGCGACTCGGTCAGGCTCTCTTCGGATTGCACTATCCGCATCCCTTTGCCGCCGCCTCCGGCCGCCGCCTTGATCAGCACCGGGTAACCGATCTCGGAGGCCATCTCCTTGACGACCGAAATTTCTTTTATATCGAATTCGGTCCCGGGAACAACCGGCAGTCCCGCTTTGACCGCCATCTTGCGCGCTTCCAATTTGTCGCCCAGCAGTGCAATCGTGTCTGATTTCGGTCCGATAAAAATAAGGCCTTCTTTTTCACACAACCTCGCGAATTCGGCGTTTTCGGCAAGAAAACCATAGCCGGGATGAATCGCTTTGACATTCGCCTTTTTGGCGACTTCGATTATTTTCTTCTGGTTCAGGTAGCTTTCTCGCGATGGCGATGGGCCGACATAGTACGCTTCATCAGCCAGCCGCACATGAAACGCGGTCTTATCGCAGTCGGAATAAATCGCAACCGATCTGATTCCGGCATCACTACAGGCGCGGATGACCCTGATGGCAATCTCGCCCCTGTTGGCAACTAGTATCTTTTTGGCAATCCGTTCCATATTACAAATTTAATCTATTCATTTCATCATGAAAATTTGGTCTTTAGTTCTTCGTGACCTTAATTATCCTCTTGGGAGTAATTGCATAAACACCATTTAGATCACAAACAATATCCAAATTATTACTTTGCTTAAAGTCTTCTGTAATAAAAACACTATTTTCCGCATCCTTCTGTCGGAAACATAAAGCCAATTTATTTCCCATTGTTTCGGGTTCACCCATTTTGTGCAACTTATCATAGTCCTGAAAAGAAATATCAATGCCTTTATTGAAATAGCCCATTGCTATATACTTAATTTCTATTGCTGCCAAAATTGGTAACCCATAAATAAATGTATCTTCTTTTTTATGTTGTTGGCGCTCGGCATCAGCCAGCTTGTCAGGATTCAGGCAAACGAGGTCTATTCTTTCTTTGTGTCCTTTGCAGGCATATTCGGAATAAATTAAATTAAGAAGGTATTTCTTCTCATTAATTCCAGGAACTGAAACCATTTGACTGATTTCTTTTCTCATTTCCGCAAATAGGGCACATTGTATATCCCGCTCATACAAATATGAATAAGGATTTTCCTGGAAATCACAAATGATATTGTTTATGCTACTAAGCAGCTTATTTCTTAATTTTACAGGGTTATTAACCATTATTATAAGTCTCTACAACGGTATATTCCCGTGTTTCTTGGCCGGGTTGGTGTCTTTCTTCGATGAGAGCATTTCAAAGGCGCGTATCAGTCTCGGCCGCGTGGTTTTTGGTTCAATGATATCATCCAGATAGCCCCGTCCGGCGGCAATGAAGGGATTGGCGAATTTATCGCGGAATTCCTCGGTCTTTTGCTCGACCGCCTCTTCCGGATTCTTCGATGCGGCGATTTCTTTCTTGAAGATGATCTCCACCGCCCCTTTCGGCCCCATCACGGCGATCTCGGCGGTCGGCCAGGCATAGTTCATGTCGCCGCGAATATGTTTCGAATTCATGACATCATAGGCCCCGCCGTATGCCTTGCGCGTGATAACCGTCACTTTCGGCACGGTCGCCTCGCAGTAGGCGTACAATAATTTTGCACCATGCTTGATAATCCCGCCGTGCTCCTGATCGGTGCCGGGCAAAAAGCCGGGAACATCCTCGAAAGTCAGAATCGGAATATTAAAAGCATCGCAGAACCTGATAAATCTCGCCGCCTTCATCGAGGAATTAATATCCAGGCATCCCGCCAGCACCGCCGGTTGATTGGCGATGATTCCGATCGAATGACCGCCCAGCCGGGCGAATCCGACCACGATATTCATGGCAAAATCGGCATGCACCTCGAAAAACTGGCGGTCGTCCATGATTCGCGTGATGACATCTTTTATATCATATGATTTATTGGGATTATCCGGCACGATAGTATTCAACGCCTCATCCATGCGGTCGAATGAATCGGCCGTCTCGACAAAGGGCGGATCCTCGAGATTATTCTGCGGAATATAACTCAGCAGCTTTCTCAGGCAGGCAATGGCATCGGCCTCGTTCTGGCAGGCGAAATGCGCCACGCCCGATTTGGAGGCATGCGTGTCGGCTCCGCCGAGCTCTTCGGATGTCACCTGCTCATGCGTCACTGTCTTGACCACATTGGGGCCGGTGACGAACATGTATGAAGTCTTCTTGACCATTAAGGTAAAGTCGGTGATGGCCGGACTGTACACCGCGCCTCCGGCGCACGGGCCGAGAATAACCGAAATTTGAGGGACAACCCCCGAAGCGAGCGTATTGCGCAGAAAAATATCGGCATAGCCGCCGAGTGAAACGACACCTTCCTGAATTCGCGCCCCGCCGGAGTCATTCAGCCCGATAACCGGCGCCCCGACTTTCATGGCCATATCCATGATTTTGCAGATTTTCTGCGAGTTGGCCAGCGACATGGAGCCGCCGAAGACAGTAAAATCCTGCGAAAAGACAAAAACCTTACGGCCCTCGATAGTACCGCAACCGGTGACGACACCATCACCCAGTATCTTGAGTTTCTCCAGACCGAAATCATGGCTGCGGTGGGTCACGAACATATCGAATTCCTCGAAGGAATTCTTGTCCAGCAGAAGTTCCAGCCGTTCCCGGGCGGTCAGCTTGCCCTTTTCATGCTGGGCATCGACTTTGCTTTGTCCGCCCCCGAGCTGCGCCTCACGGCGCATTTCCTCAAGCTTTTCCAATTTCTCTTTAAGTTCCATAATTATTCCACCCGGTTAAAGCCTGCCCCCAAAGTCGTACCATCTATTCGATTTTATTTACAATAATCTTTTTCCCGTCACGGCTCAATGATCCCACTTTTATATCGATGTCATGGTCAAAGACAATGGCGTGCTTATGATCGATCAATCTTTCCAGCAGGGCCCGTTTGACCTCCATCGTCTTTACCGGATCGAGGTCAACCGCCGCCACATAAGGGACCCTGACATGATGTGACGACGGCATAATATCGGCATAGTAAACCACCATCATATCGCCCGATGTCGCCTCGATCACCTGATGCCCCGGCGTATGGCCGCCGGTGAGAAACACCTTCACTCCCAGCCTTATTTCATAATCGCCGTCGATCAATTCCAATTGCCCCGATTTTTCCAATATTTCCAGTCTTTCCGGTATATACACCGCGGCGGTACGTTCGTTCGGATTAACGGCATCTCGCCACTCGGTTTCTTGAACCAGATATTTTGCCTTTTTAAATCGCGTGATGTACGTACCGTCGGAATTTTTGACTGAGCCTCCCGCATGGTCGGTATGAAGATGGCTCAAAAATACCAGGTCGATATCATCCGGCGTCAGGCCGATTTCTTTCAAACCGCGCTCGATATTGGTGTCGCCCGAAGCGGCATAAATTTTCTTCTCACCATCGGTCAGGCAGTCGCCCAGGCCGGTGTCGAGAAGAATATTCATGTCGCCGGTCCTGAGAACAAACAGGTTGGCCGTCATCGAAACCAGGTTGTCAGCATCGACCGGAACCAGTCTGCTCCAGATTTTTTTGGGAATCACCCCAAACATTGACCCTCCGTCGAGCCTGAAAGACTGCTCGACGAAGGGTACTATTTCAAAAGAACCGAATTTCATTATCTCAATAAAGTGCCTGCAATAACCAGGCGTTGGACCTCGTTGGTTCCTTCATAGATCTCGGTGACGCGCTGATCGCGATACAGCTTTTCGATAATCGAGAACTCGCCGATATAACCGTATCCGGCATGAATCTGCATGGCGCGATCGACACAGAACCGTGCGACCTCGGTCGCAAACATCTTGGCCTGGGCCGCTTCAAAGCTGAACCGCTCGCCATTATCCTGCAGCAGAGCCGCTTTATAAGTCATCAGGCGGGCCGCCTCGAGCTGAGTCGACATCTCGGCAATCATCCACTGAATCGCCTGCAATTTGGCGATCGGCGCGCCGAAAGCCTGTCTTTCCTTGGCGTATTTAATTGATTCATCGAGCGCCCGCTGGGACATACCGACACCCTGCGCGGCAACACCGATACGGGCGCCGTCGAGCGTGTTCATGGCATATTTGAAACCTTTACCGGTTTCGCCAAGCTGCTGGGTGACTGGAACCCGGACATTTTTCAGCTCGATACGGCCGGTGGTGGCGGCGCGCATACCCATCTTGTGCTGGAGGGTAAAACCCTTCCAGCCGGGGGTATTGGTCTCGACCAGAATGGTCGAAACTTTCGGACGTCCTTCGTCCGCCGCACCGATACGGCAAAACAGAACGGCCAGGTCGGCGGCATCACCATGCATGATGAATATTTTCTCGCCGTTGATGACAAAATGATCGCCGTCGATGACCGCCGTCGTCTGCTGGTTGGCGGCATCCGAGCCGGCGTTGCGCTCGGTCAGGACAAATGCCGGGATGATTTCACCGGAAGCGCATTTCGGGACATATTTCTTTTTTTGCTCTTCACTGCCGAAGGTATAAATCGGATAAGCGGCCAGTTCCGGAACGGCCGCCAGGAGCCCGGTCGGGGCATCATAGTAGCACAGCTCTTCGACCAGTGTGGTATATTCGATATTGGAAAAGCCGCCGCCGCCGTATTCTTTGGGCATGGCAAAACCGACCAGACCGGCATCGGCCAGCTTCTTGTAGTACGCTCTGGGGAATTCTTCTTTTTTCCGGTCCAGTTCCCGATAAACAGGCAGAATTTCTTTCTCCGCGAATAGTTTGACGCGGTCGCGCACTGCCTGCTGTTTTGGATCAATGTTATAAGGCATTCTTCCTCCTGAAAATTTAGCTATTTATACAATCCTATAATCTCTATCTGCGAGAATGAAACTACATTATTTTTTCATCTTTTTTCTTTGAACCGACCGCTTGTTTGACGTACTCGATCGCTTCATCGGTCGTCGCTCCCGGGGTGAATAGTCTGGCTACCCCGATCTTCTCGAGCGCGGCGATGTCGTCGTCCGGGACAATCCCGCCGCCGAATAGAATAATATTTTCGGCCTTCTTTTCCTTGAGCAGCTTAAGGATCGCCGGGAAAAGGGTCATGTGCGCGCCCGAAAGTATCGACACCCCGATGGCATCGACATCTTCCTGAATCGCGGCGTTGACAATCATGTCCGGGGTTTGGCGCAACCCGGAATAGATAACTTCGAATCCGGCATCCCGGAACGCGGCCGCGATCACTTTGATACCGCGGTCATGTCCGTCAAGACCCGGCTTGGCAAGCAGTATTCTTATTTTGTCTGGCATAGTCTTTATCTTATTCTAAGAGTTAACGATTATTGTTGAATATTTATCTATATCACCGGAGGTTCGATATACTCGCCGAATAACGGCTTCAAAGCATCGCATATCTCGCCTTCGGTCGCATACACTCTGACACAGTCAAGCATCGCCTTCAGTGTGTTGCCGCTGCCTTTGGCCGCGGTCTGAAGTTCCTCGAGTGTCCGTTTTACTTTGTCGTTATCGCGGTCCTTGCGAATCTTTTTGACAAAAGCGCTCTGCTCTTTCTCGACTGATTCATCGATTCTCAAAATCGGGATATCGATCTTCTCATCATCCATTACATAATCATTGATCCCGACAATAATCCGCTCTTTTCTCTCGATCTCTTTCTGGTAGCGGTAAGCCGCCTTGGCAATCTCGCGCTGGAGGAATCCCTCTTCGATACAATTGACCACACCGCCTCGCCGTTCGATCTCATCAAGGTATTTCTCGGCATCGGCCTCGATCTTGTCGGTCATCGCTTCGACAAAATACGATCCCGCCAGCGGATCGATCGTATTGGCCACGCCGGTTTCGTGCGCTATCACCTGCTGAGTCCGCAGAGCAATCAATACCGCTTTTTCCGACGGCAGCGCCATGGTCTCATCCATCGAGTTGGTGTGCAATGATTGCGTTCCGCCGAGCACACCCGAGAGCGCCTCAAGAGCGGTTCGGACAATGTTGTTCTCCGGCTGCTGGGCGGTCAGCGAACATCCGGCGGTCTGGGTATGAAAACGCAACAGCCACGAGCGCTCGCTTTTGGCCTTGTATTTCTCTTTCATACGGCGGGCAAAAATTCGCCGCGCCGCGCGGTATTTGGCGATTTCTTCGAAAAAATCCTGGTGGGCATTGAAAAAGAACGACAACCGTGGTGCAAAAGCATCGACATCCTGTCCGGTCTTCATGGCCGCTTCGATATAGGTAAAGCCGTCGGCCAGTGTAAAGGCCAGCTCTTGAGCAGCGGTGGAGCCCGCCTCGCGGATATGATAACCGGAGATAGAAATAGTGTTCCACTGCGGCACATGGTCGGTGCAGAAGGCCATCAGGTCGGTGATCAGCCGAATCGATGGTTCCGGCGGATAAATCCACTCTTTTTGAGCGATATATTCTTTCAAGATGTCATTTTGGAGGGTACCGCGGAGTTTGTTAAACGGTATGCCCTGTTTCTCCGCCACGGCCAGGTACATGGCCAGAAGCACCGAGGCCGGGGCGTTGATGGTCATCGAAGTGGACACTTCGCCCAGATTAATCCCTTTGAAGATAAGTTCCATGTCGGCCAGCGAATCAACCGCCACTCCGCACTTGCCGACTTCGCCCAATGAGCGAGGATGATCGGAGTCATAGCCCATCAAAGTCGGCAGGTCAAACGCCACCGAAAGCCCGGTTTGACCATTCTTCAGCAGGTAATGATAACGCTCATTGGTCTGTTTCGGCGTTCCCATGCCCGAAAACTGGCGCATGGTCCAGAGCCGGCCGCGATACATGGTGTGATGGACGCCTCTGGTGTAGGGATATTGGCCGGGATAGCTTATTTTCTCAAAATATTTATCGCTGTCCACATCGGCCGGGGTGTAAAGCTCATTAACTTCTTCGCCGGAAACAGTGATAAAACGCGGATGAGACTTCTTGGAGCGGATTTTTTCCGCCTCCGCATCCCATTTTTTCATTTTTTTTTCGTTTTCTTCAAGAAATTCTTTATCAAACACAGCACACTCCGGTTATTAATTAACTTAACAATTTAATAAGTTTAACGGGAAAAATCAAGCCCCATTAGAAACCTAATTTATAACACTCAAGCTGTTAATTTGCATTAACTTATTGCAGATTATACGGCGCCGGAAGGGGCCGGTCTTTGGCAAAAATATGGGCCGATTGAACAATCGAATACTGAGACTGAAATCTTCTTGATTTTAATCCCTTTTTGGCCTTATATGGCTCAATATGGCATTATCTTACGACAAAATTTATGAATAAGACCACCAAAGAATATCTGCCGCCCCTGTCAATAACTATCGTGCTCCTGGTTATATCACTAATCCTCCATCTCAAATCATGCGGCTCGCCGATGACGGCCGATTCCGAAGTCTGGCGGAATAAGATGGATTACCATTTGAATCATCCCCCGATGTCAATCAGGTTCTTCACCACTTACCTGATTCTGTTGCTATCGAACATCTCCGGGCTTCCCCACCGCGAGTCTTTTTATATAATTCAATTCGGTCTGGCCGTATTTCTGGGCCCTGTTTTCTACCGGTTTTTAAAGCAGCTTGGCTTCGAAATAACATGGTCCAATGTCGGGGTCGTCCTGCTGATGAGTTCATATTCGATCATGGCCGCACATTTCGAACCGGTCCATACGTGGGATGATTTCTGGGTATATCTTTTCCTGATTCTGTCATTTTTGTATTTGATCCGGGGAAGGAATCCCGCCGGGATATTCTTTTTCATTCTGGCCTGCCTGGCCCGCGAATCCACGACCATTTTTTATCCGGCGGTGGTCCTGGCCGTCTTTCAGTTCAGCCGCAAAACAGCCTTCAGGAAAAAGATGCTTTATCTGCTGACCCCCTTAATCATCTGCGGCATTTATTACCTGATATTATGGCAGGATTCCGAGCCGGAGCGTGTCGGCTTTATCTATTTCAATTTCGCAAACAGACTGCGGGCAAGCGATTCCATATTTTCATTTTTCATTTCTTTCGGGTTTGCCTGGGTTGCCGTGGTTCTAGCCTGGATCAGGCTGGCCGGTTCAAAAAGAAATTCCATCCTCGACTTCCTGTTTTGCAGTTCGATTATAATGCTGGCCCTTAATACAATAATGACGGTCTTCTTCACACATGCCCGCGAGACAAGAATCTTCTTTCCCCCGTTTCTGTTTGTTTACCCGTTGGTCCTGATTATTATCCGCGCGGTAGTTGAATATGTCGCCAAAAGTATGACCCGCCTGCAAAGAACTCTGATAATCCTGTTTATTCCCATCCTGATTGCAGCTGGAATCTGGGCGGCATATTTATTATTTCCCACCTTTGAATACCGCCAATGCGCCAACTACTGCCGGCAATGGGCCGGAATAAACTTCGCCATTACGGCGCTTCTCATATTTATCTGGACTGTTTTCCCCGCGGCGAGAATTGAATTCGATATAATTATTTCTCAGAGATTCGGTCGGGAAAGTATTAATGATTTCTGATCAGAAAATTATCAAAATTGACAATCTGGTTTTATGCTTTCGCTTTTGTCGAAGCGGTACTCACGGCATCGGACTTTTCGGTAAAGTGCTCATGCATCAGCAGTCTGACGATATCACAGACCTTATCGGACAGATTGCGAATCAGGAAACCGGTCTCATAGCAATTGAGCGCTGCATTCTTGTTGCACCATTTGCTTTCGGCATCAAAAACCAGTTGCCGGCTTTCAAGAATCTCCTCCGGCAATTCCATTTTACATGGAAAAAGTTTCGACACTTCAATCGGCTCGTCCGAAACCAGCATCAGGCCGTTGATGGACATATTCACGACCCGGCCGATAAAATCGCCGGTGTTTCGGTCGAACAGATTGAAATTGCCGCAGGCCTGCCGTCCGACAAATTCCCTTTTTTCCGACATAATTGAACCCCGATGATAATTGATTCAATAAAGTTTATATAGCTTAATATCGTCAATTCCGAACAACGACTTGACTATCTTATCTTTATTATATATAAGGGGTTAATTAAAGAGGGGTTATAATCTAAAAATTATTGATGGTCAAACCGGACAGCTTGACCAGCTCACGGCAGGCCGAATAAGGATCGCCCTGGCCGGTGTAAATATCCGACACCGCTTTCTCGAGATCGGGCATATCGGCCAAACGGCTGCGAATCATGTTATCGACGTAATATGTCAGGATGTTGTATATTTTCTTGCGAATCTGTTTTCGGCGATGTTTTTCCAACCAGCCTGATTTTATCGCATAATCCATATGCAGGCCCATCTTCTCAAGCAATATGTCGGTCCCTTTATTGTTGATGGCTTCGGAAGACAATACCGGTATATCCCAGGTCATCTGATCACGCTTGAGATCAAGCGTCATGTTCAATTCCATGACGATATTCTCGGCGCCGGGACGGTCGGCCTTGTTAACCACAAAAATATCTGCGATTTCCATCAGCCCGGCCTTGAGTGTTTGAATCGAATCTCCCGATTCCGGCACCAGAACCACGATTACGGTGTCGCAGGCATCAACGATATCGAGTTCAATCTGCCCGACACCGACGGTTTCGATCAGAATAAAATCGAAGCCGAAAGCATCCAGCACGGTGGCAACATTCCCGGTGGCGGCGGCCAGGCCCCCCGATGAGCCGCGGGTCGCCATTGAGCGGATAAAAATGGTGCCGTCGGTGGGCATATCAGTCAGGCGAATACGGTCGCCGAGAAGCGCTCCGCCGGTGAAAGGGGAAGACGGATCGACGGCAATTACGGCCACTTTTTTGCCGTTTGAGGCCAGCGCCTTAGAGATATTATTAACCAGAGATGACTTGCCCGCACCGGGCGGACCGGTAAACCCTATCCGGGTTGCCCGGCCCGATTCGGGATAAAGCTTTCCCAGGACCTCGCGATAGCCATCCTGGTAATCTTCCACAAATGAAATTATTTTCGCCAGAGCGGCTTGATCGCCCTGATTGAATTTATCCAAAACCGTCATAAACTTTATCCGAACTGTCTCATATCCCCGGCCGCAAGCTTGATATCTTTCAAGCGTAATTGGATTCTGGTATGTCCGTCCCAGGAGTTATACTCGATTACGAAAACAAGATCGACCAGGCTGCCGCGGCTGGACAACCGACGCGCCCAGTCGCCGAAACCAAAGCCGATAACATCAAAGACGGCGTCACCCTTGCGGACTTTCATCTTCAGGTGATTCTTACCGACACAATAGGGCTGTCCCAGTATTTCACAGTTACGGGTAAGAAATACGGGACGCATGTTTTGCGGCCCGAAGGGGGCGAAGGTTTCAATGACGTCAAGAAGCTTGTTGTCAATCTGGGAAAGTTCTATTCCCGAATCGATAAACAACTTGGCCACCAGATCCTCATCGGTCAGCATCCGCTTCGATACTTCCTTGAGCCTTTCCCGGAAGCTGTTAATATTCTCCGGTTTGATCGTCAGGCCGGCGGCATATTTATGGCCGCCATAACGCAGCAGAAGATCTTCGCACTCCTTCAAAGCATCGCAGAGATGGAAACCGGGGATGGATCGCGCCGATCCCTTGCCCTCGCCGTTGTCAATCGCGATCATCACCGTGGGCAGATGGAATTTTTCCACCAGCCGGCTGGCGACGATTCCGATAACTCCCTGGTGCCATCCTTCGGAGGCGAGCACAATGGCCCGGTCCTCTTTGGGATTGACCACCTGGCGAATCTGTTCGAGGGCATCATTGAGCGTCTTTTCGTCAATATTTTTGCGGCGCTGATTTTCCCGGTCAAGTTTGCGGGCGATTTCCGAAGCAAGCTTTTCGTCTTTTGTCGTCAGCAGTTTGATAGCCAGTTCGGCATCGCCTAACCTGCCGATGGCGTTGATGCGCGGCGCCAGAATGAAAACCACCTGACCGGTCCCGATCTCCTTACCCATCAGCCCGGATACAAAGGCCAGCGATTTCAGACCAGGTTTTGTCGTCCGCGCTATCTGCCTGATGCCGAATTTTGTCAGAACCCTGTTTTCACCCACCAGCGGGACAATATCGGCGGACGTTCCCAACGCCACCAGATCGAGATGTTCCTCAAGTTCGCTGCGGTCCTGCTGCAATCGCTGATACAAAGCCTCAGCCAGCTTCCAGGCAACGCCAACGCCCGAAAGATCGCCGTGCATATAATTACATTCTTTCAGTTTGGGATTGACCAGGGCAACCGATTTGGGAAGGACTTCCCCGGGTTCATGGTGATCGGTCAGGATACATTCGATACCGAGGGACCGGGCGAATTCCACCTCCTGCACGGCGGTGACGCCGGTGTCGACCGAAATAATAAGCGAGACACCCTTTTCGTTGGCCTCATTTATGCCGTCAATCGAAAGACCATACCCTTCAATCAGGCGATTGGGAAGATAATAAGACACCAGCGCACCAAGCTTGTTCAGCACCAGATACAAAAGCGATGCGGCGGTGATGCCATCGACATCATAGTCGCCATAAACCATGATCTTTTCATTTTCACGGAGAGCATCAAGAATTCTCTCGACAGCCTTATCCATGCCGTTCAGGAGAAAGGGATCCTGAAGATCAGCCAGGGTGGGATGGAGAAATTTCTGAGTGGTTTCGACCGTGTCGATCTGGCGGTTAAAGAGAATCTTAACGATTATCTTTTCCAGCCCGGTTTTGACGGCGATGTCTTGAAGCAATTCGGTATCCGGCTCGGGCGCAATTACCCATTTGAGCGGGACGGACCTTGTTGCCCAGTTCATTTCTGATTCCTTTTATAAGAAGCCAGAAAGAGCAGAATAAGCCGAGTTCTGTTCCGCCATAAATGGCGGTACGGTCATTTATCTTGACCAGACAGTTGCCTGCCGGTTCCATGCAGCCTACCCGGAAATCAAACGGGGCGAGCCAGCCCCTCTTTCCCTATTTGGCCTTGCTCCTGGCGGGGTTTACCTCCAGACCGATTACCCGGCCTGAACGGGGTCTCTTACACCTCGATTTCACCATTGCCGCTGAAGGCCTTGCGGCATTCAGGTGGGCTGTATATTTTCTGTGGCACTTTCCGTCGGATCTCTCCGCCCCGGCGTTACCGGGCGCCATGGCTCTGTGGAGCTCGGACTTTCCTCACTTCATTCAATCATAAAGCGCGACCGTTTTCTCCTCTTCCTGTGCTTTCGTTAGAATCTATAGTTAACACATTTTTTCTAGTTGTTGCGGCGATAGTTGGGCGCCTCTTTGGAAATGGTCACACTGTGCGGATGCGACTCAATAATGCCGGCGTGAGTAACCCGAATGAACCGGGCCGTCTTCTGCAGCTCTCCAATGTTATGAGCGCCGCAGATACCCATGCCGGAGCGAAGCCCGCCGACCAGTTGATAAATAGTACTGCCCAATTCGCCTTTGTATGGAACGCGCCCTTCAATCCCTTCGGGCACGAATTTGGAAACATCCTCCTGATGTTCCTGAAAATATCGATCGCGGCTTCCCGCTTTCATCGCCTCCAGCGAACCCATGCCGCGATAAGTCTTGAAAGTCCGCCCCTCGTATAATACGGTTTCCCCGGGAGATTCTTCGGTTCCGGCCAAAATGGATCCCAGCATCACAGCCGCGGCGCCGGCGGCCAGAGCCTTGGTTATCTCTCCCGAATACCTTATACCCCCGTCGGCAATAATGGGGACATTATGTTTTTCGGCCGCTTCGACACATTCCGTAATGGCCGTTATCTGCGGCACGCCGCATCCGGTAACGACCCGTGTCGTGCAGATAGAGCCGGGGCCGATGCCGACTTTGACACAATCGGCGCCAAAATCAATCAGGGCCTGGGCCCCCTCCCGGGTCGCCACATTTCCTCCCATAACCGGAATCTTGGGGAATTTGTTCTTCAGAACTTCTATGGTTTTCAGAACCCCCATGGAGTGCCCATGAGAAGAATCGACCACCAGAATATCCACCCCCGCCTTAAGCATAAGCTCCACTCTTTCTTCGAGATCCTTCGAGACACCGACCGCTCCGCCGATTCGCAGCCGGCCGCGTCTGTCCTTGCAGGCGTTGGGGTACTGAATTTTCTTCATTATATCTTTAACGGTAATCATCCCCTTGAGATGATTCTCTCCATCGACAATAAGCAATTTTTCAATACGATTCTTGTGCAATAATTCCTGTGCCGTGTCCAGATCGGTCCCTTCGGGAGCGGTAATGAGATTCTTGCAGGTCATGACATCCTTAATCAGGGTATCGACATCTTTATGAAAGCGCAGGTCGCGATTGGTAATTATTCCGACCAGCTTGCCGTTTTGAGTAATCGGCACCCCGGAGATGGAAAACTGTTTCATGACGCTGAGAGCTTCACCGATCGGCACATCCGGCGGCAGAGTAATAGGATCGACAATCATACCCGATTCGGAGCGCTTGACCTTATCGACCTCGGCGGCCTGACGTTCGGGTGAAAGATTTTTGTGGATTATGCCTATGCCGCCCTGTCTGGCAATGGCGATGCCCATGCGATATTCAGTAACCGTATCCATGGCGGCCGATATGATCGGAATATTCAGTATTATCCGCTCGGTCAGCCTGGTGGAAATATCAACATCCTTGGGCAGAACATCGGAACGCGACGGCATCAACAGGACGTCATCAAAAGTCAGTCCCTCATTTGGGAAAAACTCAGCCATTATTCGCTTTCTCCTTCATGCCAGATGAGCATTCGGCCGCAATTGTCGCAGGTGATTATCTGATCACTTCGCTTGATCTCCTGTATTCGATGCGGCGGCAAGGCCTTGTAACAGGCGCCGCAGGCCCGCTTTTTAACCGCGACAACGACATCGCCGCCCCTGTTTTTGCGCACCCGCTCATAGACCGACATCGTCCGTTTGGGTACCTGAATGCCGATCCGAAGGCGCTCATCTTCCTTTATACTTATTTTGGTGCCGACCGAATCCATTTTTTCCTGCAGTATCGCGAGCTGCTTTTCGTTCTGCTCCCCAATCTCAGTTGCTTTTCGGCGGTAATCATCAATCGAGCTACTCAGCTTCTCTACTTTTTCAATCAACTCCAGAACCTGTGTCTCGCGCTCGCTGATCGCCTCCTTGACATTATCTATTTGAGAAATCAGAGCATCATATTCTTTATTGGTTTTAATTGACATCATCTGCGCCTGAAGCTTCTTCAACTCCGCCTGCTTGACACTAATTTCAAGTTCCAGGCTTTTCTGCGATACCTGGGATTCGGAAAGCTCTTTCTCCGTCTTTTGAAATAATTCCTGGGCTTCCTTATTTTCGCTTCTGAGGTTTTCCATCATATCCGGAATGTATTCTTTAGAGCGTTCCAGTTCCCCAAGGTCATAGTCAATTACCTGCAACTTTAAAAGCAATTCGATATCGCTTAGCATCGCGCGCTCCTTACTTGATCCAATAGACATAACTAAAAAAGCGCAGTCTTGAATTTACACCCAAGACTGCGCCCGATTTTCCTTTACCTTTTTTGAGGGGCCCATTTTTATTTCATCACTTTTCTTATTTGCCGCGTTAGTAGCGATGAATATGGCCATCTCCATAATCTTTATCAATTGGGCAATACTGGATTCGAACCAGTGGCCTCTCGGATGTGAACCGAACGCTCTAACCAACTGAGCTAATTGCCCGTTAAAATCCTCAAATTTTCAAATATCATCTGGGCCCACCAGGACTCGAACCTGGGACCCGCTGATTATGAGTCAGCTGCTCTAACCAACTGAGCTATGGGCCCGCAATAGTAAGCCTTAATAATAATATACGTATGACAGGCCGTCAAGCTAATATTATTAACAAATTTACCTTAAATCGGTTCCAAATAATAATGGACAAATTCGGGAAGATATGCCCCTGCCTCAAATATGAAACTCAACAATATCACCATCAATCAATTGATAGTTGTTCTTGACCCGCTGTCCCTCAAATTTACCCTGACCCCAAACCTTGGCATATTGAAGCTTGCGCGCGAAATCTTTATGCAAAATAAAGGCGGCTTCCTCCACGGTTCCGCCGATCGGAAGAACTATCGGATCTCTGAAATCGGGATCGTGGCCGACGCGTTTGGTAAAAATCCTTATGACACCCAATGAGTTAAAAAGACTCCGCTTAAAATTGTAGATGATTTCGTCATCAAGAACCGACGACGGAACAACGGTAAAATCGGGATACAAGGTCCTGAGATGCTCCAGACCCGCCTGGCCGCCTTCTTCGAGATATTTATGCGCCGCCAAAATCGTCTTCTTATAATAAAACCTCGGATCATCAACCTCCTTGGGAACATTTGCCGACAGAATAATCCGCTTCTCCTCAAGACGTTTGAAGACGCAATCGACTCGTTCTTCGAAACCGGTCGTGGCAACATCGACGATGACTACCACCAGATCGGCCTGCCGGACCAGATTGGGAACAAAACTCTCCATGTAATCAGGGGCTATCGGCGGCGTGTCGATCAGCTGAAGCTGAACCGCTTCATAATCGGCCATGCCGGCCAAAGGGGTGCGGGTGGTATAAGGATAATCGCCGATTAAGGGCCTGGCTCCGGTCAGAGCATCGACAATGGTTGATTTGCCGGAATTCGGGGGGCCGATAAGAACAATCTGGGCGGCACCCTCACGGTCAATATGATCATACGACTCGACCGTCCGGGCGCCATGCTTTTTCTGGGTTCCCTCAATCTCCAGCTTAAGTTTGGAGATTTTCCCCTTCAGCTCCGCCTGAAGTTTGTCGGTCCCTTTGTGCTTGGGCATCATTGCCAACAGCTCCTGGGCCAAGCGAAGTTTTTCCCGGGGATCCCTTTCGGCCTTAAACTCGCGCTCCAGCTCGTAATACTGCGGCGGCAGATTCGCGGGCATAAATCACCTCCACTGAATCATAAGAAAATCTACCCAAAAATCAAGAAAAATCACATTATTCGAACCTTTTGACCTATAAATAGGCATTCTAATTAGTTGACAGATATTGTCATAAATGATATATTATTATTGGCTGGGATATAGGGTCATCAACATTTCAATAAGCATCTTCCTTGCCGCATCAGATCAAAATTTGAGGAATTTCTCCATGCATTTTCTTATGCATATTGTTTTTCATATCCGGCCGCCGCCGCCAATCAACATGTAAAAATCCTAAATGTCGGCTTGCTGACTTACACTAGAAACTTTGATTGACATTCATGGAGGAGAAAATGACTGCAATAAAGATAAAAGGTCCCATCATTTTAATTACCGGTTTTATATTGTTACTTCTTGGCAGCTTTGCTTCGGCGGGCACTATGGCGATCGGCAATGATCGTCTGAATTTTATTTTGGGTGATCCCGATGAGCTCTTCAGCACCGGCACCGGGCCAACTCAAGAAGTCACCGTGCCGTTCAGCTTTTACTTTGACGACGGTACAGGTTTTGTTGATCCTTTGCCGACTGGAGAGGTTACAAAAATAGTCGTCCGTCTTAATTTCAATCCTGCGGAATTGATATATTATGGGGCTATTCATGAAACGTCCTGGCAGATAAACTACCTGGCCGCCCATAGTCCGGCCAATGGTGTTATCGCCGTCGAGCTCTTTGGGGCATCGGGGATTCCAATTCCGGTCGCTCCGGTTTCTTACGTAGCGTTTAGATTCCAGGCGTACTGCCAGCCCGAGTTAAGCGCGCACGCCGTCGATTTCGTGGAAAACAGCGATTACTGCTATGTTGAGACCTATAACGGCGCCACGACTCCCTGGGCGCCGGGTACCTATGATGGCGGCACCGTTACTATTGCTGATTACCAGGCGGATTTCGGCGTTGAAACAAAAACGGCCCTTCTGGGCGATAACCTTGTCCGGGTTGAAATCAAGGCCACCCATAACTTCAACATGGTCGGTTTCAACCACTATTTCACTTTCGACAGCGACAATCTGACATACTCCGGGTACGACATGAATCCGGTGATTTTCCCAACCATGTATGGTTGCACACCTGGATATTGCACGCCCACAGTCAACGGAAATACCATTCATTTCCAATTTCTATTTGATTATCCATGGACCTACTTTACGCCCCCGAACGAAACCGAAGATTGGTATTATGCCTTCTATTTCAATCTCATCCCCGGCCAGAGCGACAATTCATTCAATTATGTTAATTTTGATGATGTCAATTCATTAGTCTACCCATTTGGATTTTGTCAGGAACTATTCGAAGTGGGAACCTATGAAGACGGCGGCGTTCAGATTCCGCATTATACCGCCGGCCTGAAATCTCAACTCCACACCAATTACATTATCAAAGACGAGCCGGTGACATTTGATATTCTGATGAAAAACAATTTCCCGGCCGGTGATTATTCCAATCTTAACAATAACGGCGCCATTTCGATTGTTTACACCTGGCCGGATATTTTCGAATATCCCGACGTGGCCGGTGATGACCAGGTCGATCCGCTGACCTTTGACGGTGCTTTCCATACCAACGGGGATAAATCCTATTTCACTTACCAGGTTTATGATGCCAACAGAACCGTGAACTACATGTCCCCCACCGAAGATTTCGTCCACCTTCTTACACTCACCTGCGACGTGGATGATGGCGTGTTTGTCCCCGAGTATGAGAGTCGGACAGTAACTATTGACTTCAAGGACAGCTATGTCGACCAATATCTCACCTGGTTTACTGAAATGGAAGATACGACAGGGTTTGCCAAGGCTGAAGCAACGCAGGACGAAGTTACTTATGAATCGGTCGAAGCCGAATTCCAAATGGGCCGTTTTTATTCGCCATTCTCCTACGATGGTGACAATACTATCGATCAGCCTCTTTATATAGCCGCCAATTTCGACATCGGTCAGTTTTCGGTAACCGTCAATCTCCTTCAGAATGACGACTGCAAGATTACCGGTGTCGTGGCCGAGCTGCCGGGCGTTTCCTACACGTATGGTCTTAAAACAGCCACGATATATTATGATGGCCCCGGGACATTCCTGGAGGCTACCGGCGATAACAATGTCAAGATAGCCACTATCAAATATCGCACTTACTGCAACGGCATCAATAAAGTAGGCGATTCATCGCCCGGCGAACCCCCCACCTATTATTATGAATACGGACATGTCAACTTCACCAATGCATCAATTTATGATGATGCCGCTCCGGCGCATTCGCATTACGTCGATGTGGATCCGGCCAATGTTCGCGGCAAATGTTCATTAGTCAATATTTTCGCCGACAGCGATCCCGATAATCCTTATGACTACAAATCGCCGTCGGAAACGATGCCGACCCGGTTCTGTCTCTATTCCAACTCTCCCAATCCTTTCAACCCGCAAACCGTAATTGCCTATGACATCCCCGAAGCCACTCATGTCACTCTTGATATTATCAACATCCTCGGTCAGAAGGTGGCCACTTTGGTTGATGAGGTTAAGGCTCCCGGCCATTATGAAACTGTCTGGACCGGCACCGACGACTACGGCTCAAAACTGGCCTCGGGCATCTATCTCTACAGTCTGCGTGCCGCTGACTATGTCGAAACCCATAAGATGATGCTGATGAAATAGCTCATCGAATAATATTTAAAAAAGCCGCCCTCGTTCAAAGGGCGGTTTTTTAATGAGAGTCGAAAAGCTTAAGTACACAATATCGCAATATAATGCCCATATTTTGTATTTTTCGCTTGACAAAGGGTAGTACAATATTTACATTCGTTTTAGCTACGACACCGTGATACGACATCAAGACAGAAACACTGCTTAACGCTAATGCACTTTACTGTGTAATTACGTTTCCCCCGCTGGTAAAGCACAGTACAGTTGAGGTACATTGATCGTGTATCAATGCGGTACTATAACTATGCAGGAACGCGCCCGTCCTCCCCCCAAATACCAAAATAGACAAGCCTTTTATTCTGACACTAACTTTAAATATATTTTCATGGAGGAAAGTATGACTTCATCTTATAAATCACTGCTTAGTCCATTACTTACATTTTTATTTTTAATATTCATCGTTTCCGTGGTTTCGGCGGAAGTAATGGAAACAAATCCAAACCTAAGCTGCAAATTAACCGATGCATCGGCGCAAATTAAGACCACTACCGATGTAAACGACAATACCATTGCCGAAGTAGATTTTCAGATGTGGTGGGAGACAGGAACGGCGCCAGCAGACGAGATTAAGAGCATAAAGGGATATTTCTTTTATGACAATGATAACGTCGACTTCCTGGAAGAAGACTACACTCTGCAGAATTGGGATGGTACCGTAACCATAACCGTTTACCCCAACACCCCCAACAACGACTATGACAAAGTGGAACTGGAGTTTGTGGACAACAGTCCGAGCGAATTTCCGCAGGAGGCGGCCACTACATATATTACGCTGAGATTTCAGTTAACGGCCTGCAAGAGCGAATATTTTACGACCGATCTTGTACTCGATGCCGGTACTAATGGTATGCAGGTTGACGATGGCGGCCCCACTTGGTACTATGCAGAGAATCTTGATAATGGGACTCTGTCCGTGACGAACTATTACGCAGATTACATCATCAACGATGCGACCTATACCTGTGGCGTCCTCGGTGACAGAATCACCGTTTATGTATTATGCGATAATAACTTCCGCACTCGAGCAACAACCCATTTAATTACTTATGATGACGAAAAACTGGATTATGTTTCCGGATCTTGGACTATATATGAACCGGATATCTGGTATATGTACTCCTATTGCGCCGAGTCGAATGACTCTTTGCGAGTTCTGCTAAATGCCTCCTTTGATACCTATAATGCCCGCAACTTCGATACTTACCCCGGTTATGGAGATACGCTTTATTCTCTTCAATTCGACGTCATTGCCAATCCACCATGGGACGGAGTGGCAAATGGAACTGTTCTGGACTTCGTCGATGACAGTTCTAAGACTTACGTATATTTCAGCGACGGCATGTATTATTACTGTTCAAGCCTGACAGAGGCATGGAATTATGAAGATGGCACGATTGCCATGGATGATTATACCGCCGATATCAAGGTCGACTTCGATTGTGAGGATTGCGATAAGTATCTCTCCCTGTCCGATGATGAGGCGACTGCAGCCGTGAAGCTTGAGGCCAACTTTGCTTCAGGAGGAGCCAGCGATCGGATTGAAGCCGTCTTCGATCTTACCGATGACTGGGGCACGGCCGATTTTAACACTCCATATAACGGATTTACCTTTACCGAAGCCTCTGTTGACTATAGTTATTTGGCAATCAGTCAATATAATTCAGCCACCCTTGATTGCACAGAAGGCGAATATGACAGTCTGGGCCTGGTCACGGTGGAGTGGGATAATGACGGTTTTTCACCGAACTACGCCAATCGATATGTCGACCTCTGCCCCATCGATGAGGCCTCCACATATGAGAGCCAGATTGTCGATGTTACCGGGAATGTCCCCACTGAATATGGTGACGGGCTGACCTTTACTTGTGGCCAGGCAGAGGTGCTGATGGGTGAATTCTCTACCACCTCAGGCTCCTCCCAGTCGGTTTTTGTTTCGCATGATTTAAGACTCCGCAATAACATTACGGTCGATACATTTTATGTAGAAGTCACTGCTAATAATAGCTGGTGCATCAAATGCGTTATATGCGAATCTGGCGTTACCGCTCATAGAATATCATCAAGTGTATATGAGATATCATCGACGAACAGCTCATTCAATGAGGGCGCCAATGGTGACAGCTATACCAAGCTGGCGACAATCTGGTACGGCATGCCGAGTTGCATGTACAACAAATCATATGGCATGACCCCTACTTTAAGTGACGGCTATATTGAAGATAACACATCAAACTCGCATTATGTTGCATATAGTGCCAATGGCGTTGGTGGCAAGTGCAACAACACTTCCGGCGGATGCGGCGCGACTATACCAATACAGTGCGGTAGCGGCGGCGGCGGCATGAGTCGAATCGTGGACGAATTCGAAACGCCCGGTAATGGAATCCTGCCGAACAATTTTGCCCTGTATCCCAACCGGCCCAACCCGTTCAACCCGCGGACAGTTATAGCCTACGATGTTCCGGTTGCGACTCATGTAACTATCGAAGTATTTAATATTCTTGGCCAGAGCATAACCACGCTGGTCGATGAAGAGAAGGCGCCCGGACGTTACGAGGTAATCTGGAACGGCCATGATGCCGGCGGAAGTCGGGTGGCTTCCGGTATTTACCTGTATAACATGAGGGCCGGCGATTTTGTCGAATCCAAAAAGATGATGCTTATGAAATAACCATCTACATCCTTTACAAAAAAAGCCGCTTCCACCCCGGAAGCGGCTTTACTATTTTTCCACTTTTAACGGCCGAATTTTTCCGTCATTTTTTTCAGCATGCCGCAGACATAATCCACTTCCCGCATTTCGAGGTCGGGATAAAAGGGTAATGATATGACACGCTGGTAGGCGCTTTCACAATGTGGCAGGTCGGATTTGGTGTACTCTAATCTTTTTCCAAAATAAGACAGCCGGTAAATCGGAATAAAATGCACGCCGCAGCCAACCCCCGCCTTTTCCAGCTCTTCAATGAGACGATTACGCCCGATTTTCCACCTGTCCGAATTGATTTTAATTATGTATAAATGCCAGGTATGTTCATTGAATTCATGATAAAAAGGAAGTTCAATATAATCTTTCAAACCTTTAAGATTATCAAAATATCTTTTGGCCAGAAGCCGGCGCTTTTTCTGCAATTTCGCAAACCTTTTTATCTGCCCGACGCCGAGCGCTGCCGCAAGATCAGACAGATTGTATTTATAACCCAGGTCGGTTATATCATACCGCCAGCTTCCTCCCCGGTACCTTTTCCACCCGGATGACGTCATTCCATGCAGCGACAAATGCCTTACCCGATCAATCAGTTTTTTGTTATTTGCGGCAACCATGCCGCCTTCGCCGGTGGTAATATTTTTTGTGGAATAGAAGGAAAAGACGGTGGCATCGACAATGGAACCGATCATCCGGCCCTCGTACTTTCCTCCGAATGAATGCGCGGCATCATCTATGAGGTGAATTTTATATTTTCGCGCCAATTGCCTCAAGGCCCGGTAATCGCAGGCACACCCGGCGATATCAACCGACAAGATTGCCCTTGTCCTTTTGGTGATATTCCTTTCCACTGCGACCGGATCGATATTCAGACTGACCGGATCGATATCGGCCAAAACCGGCTGCGCCCCGGTATATAGTATGGCTTCGACTGTCGCGGCCATAGTGTACGGCGTCGTAATAACTTCATCACCCGGACCGATATCAAGCCCTGTCAGCGCCAGATGCAACCCGGCCGTGGCCGATGAAACAGCGGCCGCATAACGGGCCCCGGTCAGACCGATGACCTGTTTTTCCAGCAACTTTACCTTCGGGCCGGATGTCACCCAGCCGGATTCGAGAACATCGCGGACTTCCTTTTTTTCTTCATTCGCAAAGGAAAGCCTGAAAAACGGCACTTTCAAACGTCACTCCTTCCGGCCATTATATCTTCATACAATTGACTCATCATATTCAAACAAGCGCCCCAGAGATAATTCTCTTCGACGAATTTCCTTCCGGCCAGTCCCATACTTTTCTGTATTTCGGCATTTCCGGCGAGCTTTATAATTGCCTCGGTCAAACTATGAACATCACGCGGCGGCACCAGTAATCCGGTCGCGTTGTCTTTAAGAACCTCGGGAACACCGCCGATCCTGCTGGCAATAACCGGAAGTCCGGCCGCGGAGGCCTCCAGAACCGCCACCCCGAATGATTCCGAATCCATTGTCGATGGCATCACCATGATGTCATGCCCGACCAAAAATTCAGGCATACGCCGATTTTCAATGAAACCGGCAAAGGTCACAATATCATCCAGTTTCAAACGCTTCACCTGTTCCTTCAACAGAGGTGTCATTTCCCCTTCTCCGGCCATGGTCAGGTGCAGTTTAAGACCGGATTTCACGGCTTCATTCACGGCCTCAATCAGAATATCGGGGCCGTATTTTTTGCGATGTGCCTTAATAAAAACCAAGCGGGTACACTCATCACGGCGGACCTGTTTTAATACATCGGGAATTTCAACGCCGAATGGTATTATCCTGATCCGTTCGGCAAGATCACCAAATAACTGAACGGTCTTTTGCTTCAGGAAATGACTTGTCGAGGTGATGCAGTCGGCTGAATGAAGTATGCTGCCCAGCAGTTTTTTCTTAAGCCAGGTTCTCGGAAAATCAATTACATCGGCGCCCCAGACCGAAATAACGAAGGGGTGGAACTTCGATTGCCTGCCCCAGAGTCCGAAACCGGTGGCATAGTGAGCATGAAGCAAATCGGGTTTAATGCTGTGGATGATATCCCTGACACGGCGCGACTGAAGAATATAGCCCAGATTACGATTCGGGCCGGCCGACAGAATAATTGTCTCGACCCCGTCGATTTTATCGCCGCCAAGCGATATGACGGTGATGTCAAAACCCAGTCCGGCCAATCCCTGTGCCCAGCGGATTACATGCACCGAACCGGAATAGCCCAGTATGACAATTTTATGAGACATTACTTTTGGCCGGCCGTCATTTGAATCGGCCGATATACGCGGGCCAGAAGCGCCATAATCAGTGCCAGAACATACCCCTCCTGGCCCCAGGTCCAGGCCCGCATATAAAAAATGGTTATAAAGAAAATAAACGCGCTTATGAATAAGGCCGCCGCCAATGGCAACTCTTCACTTGTTTCATTGAATCGTAATACTCGCCGCCCTATCCTCAGGACATTCCAGCCCAGAAGCAGGATCGCCAGCGCCCCCGGCAGTCCGGTTTCGGCCAGGTACTGGAGGAAAACATTATGAAATGACAAGCCGATCAAATAATAACGCACCGCATCAAATTTCAGATGCACCAGCAAATCATCAATGACACGAAAATTCCCGACACCGATTCCCGAAACAGGATCCAGTAAAAAGCTTTCAATCGCCGCTTTCCACAGGGACAGGCGCAGAAGAATCGTTCCTTTGGGCTGTTCCGCGCCAAGTTCTTCGAATCTTTCACCAACCATAAGGAAATAGCCGGAACCGGCCATAATGACCAGCAGGACCGGGATAAGAATCATTACAAAACCGCGCACATACTTCCGGGCATAATTGCATCCGGTTCTGCGGGCTTTTAGATATGAGACCAACAGCAGAACCGGGATGGCAATTGCGATCGTCAACAGCGGCCCGCGCGATCCGGTCGCAACGGCACCCATTAGATTTATCAGAAAAACAATTGAATAATACGCCCGGCCCGAACTTCGCGGATGCCAGATGGCATAAGCGAGGGAAACCGGCACACCAACCATGCAAAAAGTCTCAAAGGCAATGCCGGAAAAACCGAAGATTCTCATCGCCCCGCCATGAAAAAAGAATATCAGGCAGTTATATAACGAGACAAGAGTATATGCATGAATGAAAAACCGAAATATCTTTGATGGCGACACTTTCCCGGACAAATAATAAATGGCCCTGAAAATGACAAACAGAAGTATGATTCTGACCGTCGGGATAACCGAAAGAGCCGGCTTATAGGCAAAGACTGCCGAAAAGGCGGTGGCCAGAATCAGAAAGAGAAGATTATAATCCAGGCTGGTTTTATCAACCATGGGCGAGTATTTCAGCAGCCACGAAACCAATGCCGCGGCGGCAAACAGAAGGGCGGCAATATCCCACGGATGGATCGCCAGGCCGGTCAGGTAATAAGGCGCATATACAAAATTCAAAGCCATAAACAGATAGAAACTATAGCGGGGTGATGAAATAAAAAAGACGGCCGCCGGCACCAGCATATAAGCAGCCGCCATAATCGTCCGGCCGCCCATCAAAAGCCACACGGCCGGAATGGAGGCCAGGAGCAGAAACGCCGCTGACCAGATTGAAAATCTTCCCCATGATGCTGAAGATAGTTCCTGGCTATGTGTCGCGCTCTGCATTATGCTCTTCCAATTACTTTATTGACTGTTTCTCTGATTGTTTCTATTTTAACCAGATAACCAATAATAACAAATCCAAGGATAGAAATCAAACCGGCCGGAATAACCCGCAGCCTTGAGAGAATTTCCATATCCATCGTAAAATCAGGCAATTTACCGAAAAAATAGCCGGTGGCCAGTAATGGCACGGAGGCAACTACTACCCTGGCAATGGTCGGCATCAGACTTTTGATCTCCGTCAATCTGCCATCATAATGAAGGAGCCATACCAGCATCACGACCATGAATAACTGGACGATTGACGTCGCCAGTCCGATCCCGGGATAACCCATCAACCCTTTAAGTAACCAGGTTAAAAGACCCTTCATAATTATGGAAACAACAGCGATATAAAATACGGCCCTCTGGCGGCCCGATGAATAGCAGGCCTGAATCAAAATTGTATAAAGAAACAGACATACCAGATACGGCGCCAGCATTATCAATATTTTTGAGGTTATCTCAAGAGAATATAAATCGAAGGCGCCGCGGAAAAAAACCGCCGCCGTCAACTCCCGAGGGAAAATCAGATAAAACAGGCCGCATGGCAGGCCGATTACCAGCGCCAATGATAAGGCGGAATGAAGCATCCTGCCGAATTGCGACTTCCCGCTCTCATGGGCATTTTCGCTCAGATATGGGAATGTCACCGAAGCAATCGCGAATCCGACGATACTTACCGGAAGCATCACCAGCAGGCTGCAATAATTCAGCGCCGAGACAACGCCTTCCTGAAGCCCGGAGGCAAAATAGCGGTCAATCAGGAAATAAGTGCTGACCAGCAGTTCCACCGCAACGATCACTCCGCCGACCGAAAAAATCCGGATTGCTTCAGGGCCGAATAACTTTAGATGGAAATTTCCGAGGGCGCCGATGTTTTTAACTTTGAGATAAAGAAAAGTGACCTGAAGAAAATATCCCAGAATAAGTCCCAGCAATATTGCCGTAACGGACATCCCCCCCGAAAACAAATATATGGTCGAGATAGCGACAATATTGAGCACAATCGTCCCGAGCGCCGGATAAACAAATGATTTCCTGACATTCAGGGCCGAACGCAGCAATGACTCGGCAAAACCAAAGAAGACCAGGATTGAAATCGCCCGGCAATAAAAAATGCCTTTTGACAGCGTCTCGCCCTCCAGATTCGGCCCGATCAGCTTGACCAGATACGGCGCCGCCAGGATAATGATTAAAATCAGAAACAGCACTACAGCCAATAGCGAGTTGATTACGCTCCAGATTTCCCGATCGGAGTCGGCATTAATGGTTTTGTCTATTTTTTTGGAGAGAAACGGGACCAGTAAAAAGTTGGTCGAGCGGACTATCACGACATTGAAGAAAATGGGCGCGGCGATGGCGATCAAAAAAACATCATACTCCAGTGATGTCCCAAAACGTTCGGCAATAACCATTTCCCGAATGAATCCCAACAGTTTTGAGATCAGCACAATCCCCGATACTCCGAGAATCGCCTGCTTTATGCTGACGGTGCCAGACAAATTAATTTTCCCTGAAAAATCTCGATATACTGGAAATTATTATTTCTGATGGCTTTTTACCGCGAATTTTGCATGAAGTCTTTCCCCGGGGTCGATGAACATTCTTCAGGCCCTGGACAATCTTGCGGGAGGACAGCCCCACCAGATGGTTGCCACGGCTCAGAGTCTCTGTCCATTCGGTCTCATCACGGAGCGTGAAGCAAGGCGTTCCCAAGGCCACCGCCTCCTTTTGAATCCCTCCTGAGTCGGTCAGAACCGCTTTAGCGTAATTTTGCAGACTGAGGTTATCCAGATAAGATACCGGCTCGATCAGCTTAATATGGGGCAGCGATTTCATCGCCCTGAAGAGCCCGAATCGCTTTAGATTTTTTCTGGTTCTGGGGTGTATCGGAAAGATGACTATCGAATTCAGCTCCGACAAAATATTCACTATTTTCTGCATCGTTTCGCCAGAATCGACATTGCCTGCCCGGTGCATTGTCATCAGCATATAACTATATTTCTCAAGCTGTAATTGCGTCAGGATCCCGATGTTACCGGAAATTTTTTTTCGGGAAAGATCAATTAATTCGTACATCAGGTCGCCCGAATGGACGACACCTTTTCCAATCCCCTCTTTTCTCAGGTTGACGATAGCCTGCCGGGTGGGACAAAACAAAATGCGGGCAACATGATCGGTCAGGCGGCGGTTGATCTCTTCCGGCATATCCATCCTGAACGACCGCAACCCGGCCTCGATATGCCCGACCGGAATTTGCAGTTTCGCCGCCGTCAGTGCCCCGGCCAGAGTGCTGTTCGTATCACCGTAAACCAGCACCATATCCGGTCGGAGTTTCAGCAATAGTGCTTCGAAGCGGCTCATAATACGGCCGGTCATCGCCCCATGACCGCCCGATCCGACCGCCAGATTATAGTCGGCCTCCGGTATTTCGAGCTGTCGGAAAAACACTTCCGACATCATCTTATCATAATGCTGACCGGAATGGACAATGACGTGATCGAATTTTTTTGATATTGCCGGAGCCAGCGGGGCCAGCTTTATAAATTGTGGTCGGGCGCCGACAATGGAGACAATCAGTTTCTTTTTTTGAGACATATTAATTATAAACGGCCCGATGAATAGCGGGCCGTTTCTGCTTTCATTATATCTATGCCGATGCCGATTTCACAACCTCGATGACCTCTTCCTGTTCCTTGGCCGTCAATTCGGGATAGATCGGAATCGAGACGACATGATCGGCCGCCCATTCGCTGATGGGGAAATCACCCTTTTTATAAGGAAGATCCTTGTAACAGGCCAGCAAATGAAACGGCACCGGATAATAAATATCATGGCCGATTTGTTTTTCGGTCAGTGCTTTCAGCAGGTCCTCACGATTTTCCACAGCAATCGTGTACTGGTTATAAATATGATATGAGAAATCCCTCACCACCGGAATTTTTATCGTGGTTCCGGCAAAAGCGGCGTCATATTTTTTGGCATTGGCAATTCTTGCTTCCGACCATTCCCGCAGATAATCCAGTTTGACATCAAGCACCGCCGCCTGCAGGCTGTCCAGCCGCGAATTATATCCGATAACTTCCGGCCGATATTTCACTTTCCAGCCATGTAACCGGTACATTTTGGCCATATCGCGGTTGGCCTCGGTTTTCGTCACAATCATGCCGCCGTCACCGGCCGCGCCCAGATTTTTAGAAGGATAAAACGAAAAACACCCAAAATCGCCAATCGACCCCGCCGGATTACCCTTGTATTCGGCCCCGATTGCCTGCGCCGCATCCTCGATAACAACCAGCTTATGTTTCCGTGCAATTTTCATAATCGGGTCCATATCGGCCACCTGGCCGAACAGGTGCACCGGAATTATGGCCTTTGTTCTGCAAGTTATGGCCTTCTCTATTTTTGATGGGTCAATGTTGTAAGTATCCTTTTCGACATCAACAAACACCGGAACGGCACCGGCCCTGCTGATTACGCTGGCTGATGCAAAAAAGGAGTAATCCGAAGTTATTACTTCATCACCCGGGCCGACTCCCGCCGCGCGCAGCGAAACCAGCAACGCATCGGTGCCCGATGCGACGCCAATACCATATTTCACCCGGCAAAGCTCCGCGATTCGCTTTTCAAGCTTATCGACCGGCGGGCCCAGAATAAAATAACCCTTGTCAAAAACATCCAGAACAGCCTGATCTATGCGATCCTTTATTTTTATATACTGACGTTTCAAATCCAGCAATGGAACCGCCATAACCAACTCCTTTATTCTTCCCAGCCCTGGTTTTCCAGAAGCTGTTCATCAGGTACGTCACGAAACTGCTTTGCGGGAACGCCCGCCATGATTTTTTTGTCCGGGCAGTCGGTAGTCAGCAAAGCTCCCGCGGCGATCAAGCCGTCAACTCCTATCGTCTTCCCGGGCAGAATAGTTGCATTCACGCCGATGCGCCCGCCCTTTTTTATAATCACTCCCTTGAAATGCTTGAAACGTTCCTCGGTCCGCCCGACATAATTGTCGTTCGAGGTTGCCGCACACGGCGCGACAAAAACCCGATCTTCAAGCTCGGAATATGCGGTGATATATACATTGGTCTCAAGTTTGCAGTAACGGCCGATTTTACAAAAATTCTCAATCGCCACACCGCGCCCGACAATGGTGAAATCACCGATGGAAACATTCTCGCGGACAGTCGACAGGTCGGCAACAAGAACCTTTCGCCCTATTTCCGCTCCTCTGTAAATGACAACATTGGTGCCGATAATGCAATCCGAGGCAATCGCCGTCGGAGGTAGCTCCTGATCTTTGGTGACCGCGGAATTGGCCGCCCGCATCGGGAACTTGCCGATAATGGTCCCATCATCGATTCTGACATTGTCACCGATTCGGGAGCCGCCATGAATAATCACGTTGCTGCCGATTCGACAGCCGCGTCCTATCGTCACATCTTTATCAATAAAACAGAAATGCCCGTAAGTGGTGCCGTCTCCGATCTTAGCCGATTTATCTATTACAGAACTGCTCATAATATCCTCAAGTTCTTTTTAAACTGGTTCATTTTCAGAATGTCGATATCCCCCAGGGCAATTTATTTACATATCTGTTATACGCTCAGGGTCAGGTATCACCGGTTTTTTTTACCCCTGGAAGCCAGCCAAAAATGACTCTTATAAAATATCTGGCCCGTTCATAATCGGCCGGTGATTTAAGCTTGAGATTTTCCAGATAGTTAAAGAACAATGCCATAAAAATCGCAGCCACGAGGGACACGATGAACGCGATAACAACGATTATCCGCTTCTGCGGTTTAATCGGCAATTCGGGTGGGTAAGCGCGATCTATGACAGATATCGTCGGCGTGTTCATCATCTCCTGTATCTTGGCCTGCTCATACTGCTCGGACAGAAGCCGAAACAGGGTTTCCGCAATCTGCACCCGGCTGGTCAATTCGGCGTAGGCGATCTTAAGCTGAGGTACTTCGGAAATGGGCAAACTAAGAAAAGTGCTGTCTTTGCCGCCGAATTCCAACATGTTAATCTGCTTTTTAATTTCTTCAATTCGCCGGCGAAGCATAACGACATCAGGATGACTGGAAGTAAGCGTCTTTTCCTTCAGGCTCAGCTCGATTTCATTGCGGGCCAGATCTACTTTCAGCCCAACCGCCGATTCGATCGCCAGCTGGGTTTGCCGGTCAAGATCGATCGCCATATTTTTATCCTGGAAATCGCGAAGATCCCGCCGTGCCGCCTCCAGGTCAGCCGCGGCCATACTCAGACGGTCTTTGATAAAGTCTTTAACCAGCCGTGCGCGCGATGTCGCCAGCTCCCGATTCAGGCCATCGAGTTCCTCGGCGAAGGAGTTGGCCACCTGCGCCGCCATTTCAGGATCTTTGGACATAAAAGATATCTCCATCAATCCCTCGGGCGTAACCCGGTAATCGGACTCCAGGTCGATGCGGGTATAAAGGTCCCCCCGCGATTCGATACCGTAATACTCGGCCAGATTATTTTTTTCGATGACGCGATCGATCAGGGCACGGCTCCCGACTATGCGGGCGTAGACATCGGTCGGCGTCGCCATAAGCGGCAGGCTCAGCCCCGATGTCAGGGAAGTCATTTTGTCGATACTGCCACCCCATCCCAGCTTCAGACCCTCATCTTTGGGCGGCAGGACCAAAGTTGTCGCCAGGTACCATTTCGGCAAAAGCAATGAGATAACGGCCGCAATTATGGTCACCAGGAGAACAAAGATAATTATGAATCTGATCCTGCGAGCGACTATTTCAAGCAGTTTCCAGAGATTAAATTCTTTTTCTTCCATATCCTTAATCCGTGGCGTTATCGACAGCCAAATACAGGATCCCCAGTCCACCCAGAATCATGGCGCCGTCCTTGACCTTTTCCCAGACACTTTTTTTCTCTTTATTTTCCGGAATGATTATGGTATCACCGTCAAAAATTTCGATTCCGGGACCGCTGATTATCTGTATCCCCGATGTTTTGCGGATAATTTTGATTGTCCCTTTGTCCGCTCCCGAAGCAAACCCTCCGGCTTTCTTTATATATTTCGAGGCGGTCCCCGGGCCGTCATAACGTATCAAACCGGGGCGCTTGACCAAACCATATACCGATACCAATTCGGTTTTTACCGGAATTATTATCGAATCACCGGGCATGATCAAAACCTGATCCAGTCGATCAGGATTGATTTCTCGAAAATCGATGGAGACCGGCTCTCTGTCATCCACGAATGTGACACCATTAGTGAAAGCACCTGTCAATAAATTCTTCGCATCCGGTGTCCGGCTGAATTCCTGCCAGCGGTATATGACGGCCGAATACATATCCGCCTTGTCCGTCGGGCCGCCGCTCCCCACCAGGGCCCGATCAAAGGTCAGGTTTTCAAGAAACGGGTAGCGGCCCGGCAAAACAACTTCGCCGGTGATTGAAAAATAATTGCTGAAATGACCCTTGTCGATGCGGCTGACTATGATTTTGGAGCCCGGCAGAATGGGCCGTCCCAGATCCGAAATGCCAACCGCCTGTCGGTCGGACGAAGACTCGACTCCATTAAAAACATATATTGAATCTCCCTGCAAACCTGTGAAGCCAAGGGCCAGGTTCACAAGGGCGCCAAGGTCATCCCCTTCCTTGAATTCGAATCCACCCGGTTTGACTACTTCACCGGAAATCTGAACAAATGACGACGAATCGGTCACCAATGGCACATGAATTTTATCGCCGGAATATATATATGGATTACTATTGAAGTCGCCCATTCTCTCAAAACGAAATAAATCTACGCTGCTTTCATGGTTCGCACCAAAAAGAGTGATATTCCGCTGTGATGCGCCCCTGATAAAACCGCCCGCTTTCTCAATAACCTCGGAAACACGCGCCGAGGCACTCGCCATATAAAGACCGGGATTCTTTACCGCGCCGGTCACCATAATCTTTACAGGCCGGACTCCCGTCAAACTTATCGAAAAATCGACGCCGGAATAATATTTTCGGAGCAGTTGGGTCAGACGCTCTTTGGCTTCGGTCAAGGTGAGATTGTTTACCTCAATCAAGCCGATGGAATTCAACAAGACCGTGCCTTCGGATGTGACGGTGAAAGTGATCGGCGGATTCGTCGCGTCCCAGAAATCGACACGGAAACCATCACCGGGACCAACAATATAACTGTCCGGATCAATCGTAGTATAAAAGGCGCCGTCCTCAGCGCCGGCCGGGTCGCCGATTATTAAAACTATCCCGCCCATGACATAAAGGAAGGCAAACAGACAGGCATAAAAAAACAGCTTTTGAGGCCTGCTATCCGATAACACAAAATCTCCTTAACAAGTCAGTCAACCTGTTATAAAGTCTTTATTAAAGCTACTTTATACTAAAAACGCCGGGAAAAGTCAAGCGCCTATTCCCATCATGTAACGTATTATCAGTTATTGACTTTCGGTCGTTGTGCATTATATTGAGCCATGATTCTTTCTGTAATAATGCCTCTCTACAACGAGGAATCGACCGCCGCCCAAATTATCGAAAAGGTTCTCGGCCTCAAGCTGGATCTGGAGTTGATTATTGTCAACAACGGTTCCACGGATAACACCAGTGCCGTCATCAGTCAATTCCAGAACAGAAACAATGTCAGAATCATAGAAAAATCCCGCAATATCGGCAAGGGTGATGGAATCATAGAGGGGCTGAAGCATGCCGCCGGCCGATATACCGTCATCCAGGACGGCGATCTCGAGTATGATCCCGAGGATATTATCCGGATGACCCGGTTGGCCGAACAGGAAAAAGCCCTGGTCGTCTTTGGTTCCAGAATCCTCAATCCCGGAGCCGGGATATCCTATAAACGATATCTATGGGGCGGGAAGTTACTGACATTCCTGGCCAATTTGCTTTTCAGGGTGAATATTACCGATGAATCGACCTGCTATAAAATGATCCGTACCGATATTCTTAAGGCCATGAAACTCGAAAGCAGAAAGTTCGAATTTTGCCCCGAAGTGGTGGCCAAACTGGGAAGAAATGAAATTACGATACATGAGATTCCGATTTCCTACATGCCCAGAAATTTCGAACAAGGGAAAAAAATCAGATGGATTGACGGCCTCGAAGCCATCTGGACCTTAATTAAATATCGCCTTAAACCGTTTTCCAAGATTTCGATTAAAATTGATCAATAGACATCCGGCAATCGCCAGCAACGACAGTATCAGACCAGAATAAAAATATGGTGTTCGATATCGAAGCGTGATATGCCTGTCGGATGTCAGAAAATCGGTCGAGACAAGCCCATTGGTCTCAAATAGGCGCCTACTATCGGAAGAATACCACCCTTCATCAAAACCGATGGAAAAAACAATCGTGCCGGCGATTGCGGGAGCAATATCATAATCGACCCGATTGGGAGTATATATCCAGTGACTGATAGTCGCCTGCCCCCGGGTTATATATTCCATAAAAACTTGATTATTCTCGGCTACTATCCCGCGGCTGTCCTTATAAGCCGAGAGCCATGGCGCCACCAGGGAACCTTTATTCTCCAGAAAGAGATCATAGATTTTGAATTTGTCGCCGATGACCTGTTGAAATTCATTATTATATTGTGCCATGGGTGGCTTCTTGTAAGCGATGGATTTCAGAGCCGGAAGATTTACAAAAAAATTGACGGCAATTATTATAACAACCAGCGCCCCGGCCATCAGCTTTTTTGAAAACATTGATAACTTCAGCCGCAATAATACCCCATCCAGACCGAATGCCGATATTACCGCCACGGCCAGTATTACAAATTGAAAAGCGCGGGCCGGGGACCTGATTGAAGAAAACCCCGGCAAGTGATGCATCAGTCCCCAGAGTGAAAAGTCCGAAAAATGCCCCGGGCCAAAAATAAAAAAGAACAGCATCAGCACCAGCCAGATACGACATTTCTTGAAAGATAATAACAGGCCTGTCAGGGCCAGAATTACAACCAGCGGCGAGATGTAGGCGCCGTACTCGTGCCAGCCCCAGTATTGATCCGGCGCCGCCAGACGGAATATTTCCTGATTAAATGAAAAGAAAGCTTTGGGGATAATGGCCCAAAGCGTGGTGTCTTCGGCCATCCCTTCCCACTGATTCTGCGACAGATAGTGATACATCGGAATAAATTTCACCGCCGCCAGCAGCACCCCAATAATAATCGCCCCCAGATATGTTTTGAAATAAGTCGGCTTCTTTTTTTCAAAGGAATAAAGAAGAAAAAACAATCCTGCAAAAAAACAGGTGTACAACAGCGGCACCGCGGCGCCGTTGCCGATGATTATCAGGGCGATACACAACGCCGCCGAAAATATATATTTCCAGTTCTCATCGACTTTCAGAATGAAGTATATAAACCAGGGTAAAAAGCAAAAGTGGGTGAATGGTATATGTCCTATTGAAAAATGCAGCGCAAAATACGAACTCCCGAAATAGACAAATGATACCAGGTAGGATCCGACCTCCGATATCCCCAGTTTCCGTGCAAAAAGATAACTTCCGTAAAAACCGAGAAAATACGCCACCAAAACCTGCAGCTTGAGGCCACCAACCGCTCCGAAAATCAGCATCAGCAGAAAGAACGGTGAGAGAATACCGACTTCAGGGTGCGGGAAAAGAATATTACCGCCGCCGATATATGGGTTCCAGAAAGGAAATTGGTGATAATGCAGAATTGTCTGCTGTGGCACCGCCGCCATTAACGTAAACAGCTCCCAATCGCCGACCCCGATAAAATCCCATTTCAGCAAATATGGCAAAGTAAAAACAAGTGAGATAACAAAGAAAATGACCGGCGGTATATACGCCGATTTCCTGCTGGATAATTCCTTCGGCATAGAAGTAATATATATTTTTCAGACTTAGTTGGAAACCCCTTATTGCAGTCAGCTTTAATATAAAGAGGCATTAAAAAACTGC
The DNA here is from genome assembly GCA_002838945.1 of candidate division Zixibacteria bacterium HGW-Zixibacteria-1. NCBI lineage: Bacteria > Pseudomonadati > Candidatus Zixiibacteriota > candidate division Zixibacteria bacterium HGW-Zixibacteria-1. The sequence continues at coordinate 20,139 of PGXB01000009.1, read as the reverse complement.
CGGGCGAATCGGCCCGGCAGTTTTTATAATATCCTATAAATCAGGCAGCTTCTACAGCCCCAGTTGCCAGTAAACAAAGCTCCACTCATCCACCAATTCTTCGATTATAATTCTCTGCGGGGCTCCCTGGCCATGACCGGTCTGGCGCTGGATCCGCAGCAAAATCGGCTCATTTGAAGCCGTCGCCGCCTGAAGCGCCGCGGCCATTTTGTAGGCATGCAGCGGATCGACCCGGGTGTCGTTGTCGGCGCTTTGCAATAACACCGCCGGGTAGCTTACGTCCTTTTTGATATGGTGATAGGGCGAATATTCATAAAGATACTCAAACTGTGTGGAATCATCAGCCGAGCCATATTCCGGAACCCAGAGGCTGCCGATCAGGAACTTCTGGTAGCGAAGCATATCCAGCAGCGGCCGAGAGCAGACAACCGCCTTCATCAGGTCCGGCCTCTGCACCAGAACCGCACCGACCAGCAGACCGCCATTACTGCCGCCCTCGATAATCAGCTTTTGCGAACTGGTATATTTGTTCGCAATCAGCCATTCGCAGGCGGCAATCATATCATCAAAACTGTTTTGCTTGTTTTCCAGCATCCCGGCCCGATGCCATTCCTCGCCATACTCGCCGCCGCCCCGAAGCTGAGTATGTGCGTAAACCCCGCCTTTGCTCAAAAACAGTGTCATTGTCCGTGAAAAGTACGGCTTCTCATTACTGTTAAAACCGCCGTAGCCATAGACCAGGGTCGGATTGCCGCCGTCAAGTTTGATATCTTTGCGATGAGTGAGAAACATCGAAACTTTCGTGCCGTCTTTTGATGGATACCAGACCTGCTCCACCTCGAATTGTGTCAGATCGAGGTCGGTTTTTATTTCATCAAAGACGGTCAATTCCCCGGTATCGAATTGATATCGATAAATGGACGGAGGTATAAAATAAGAATTGTAGGCAAACAACAGATCTTTGCCCCCCGGCTCGGCCCCCAGACTGTGCTCGTAGTAAGTATCGATCGAACCGATGGCCGGAAGAGCGATGTCGTTCTTGAAGGTCCCGTCGAGACCATATATGGATGCCTTGCTGGCGGCATTTTGCAGCCCGATCACGACAATATTTCCCGCCGCAATGGTAAAGCTTTCCATAATTGATTCCTTTTCGGGAACAAGCACCTTCCATTCTTTCAATTTGGGACGATTATAATCCGCCTTCATAATCCGATAGCGGGGTGCCTGATAATTCGTGAAAATATACATGGCGTCGTTCAGGGGGAATACCGTGTGTATCGCTTCTTCGCCGTCGGTAATCTGCATGAAATCGCCCCCGCCGGCAAGATTCTTCAGGAATAGGTCGCATTTGCTCCAGCCCATGTAAGCGCCGATAATCAGGTGCTTGTCATCAGGCGAAATCTGAACCGTGAGCCATTCAGTTTTGTCGCGGCCCTCGCCGAATATCAGCGGGTCGCTATAATAATCGGAACCGATTTTGTGAAAATAAACTCGCCGATAGTAGACTTCATCCCCCTCGGGAACCGTCCCCGGAGCGGGATAGCGCGTGTAATAAAATCCGCTGTTATCCTTCAGCCAGGCGATACTCGCCGCATCGGTAAAAGGGATCGTATCCTTAAGCATTTTCCGACTGTCTATATTCATCAGAAAGAGGGTGCTGTTTTCGGTCCCGCCGGCGGATTTCCCGTAAGCCATAAGACCGCCGTCGGTCGAAGGATACCACCAGTCCAGCGCGACGGTGCCGTCGGTGCTGAAAGCATTCGGATCGAGGACAGTTTCAGTCGGACCTTCGGGAGAACGACGCATATATAAAATAGCATGGTTTTCATCGCCGATTCTCTTCATATAAAAGTATTTCCCGCCATAAACAGCCGGGCTGTTCATACTCCCGATTTTCATCAATTTTTCAATTGAGGCTTCTAAGTCCTTTCTCCCGGCATATTCACCCAGGAGCTGCCGGCAGTATTTGTCCTGCTCGTCGGCCCATTTTTTCACTTCGGGAGATTTACCATCCTCGAGCCAACGGTAGTCATCGGCTATCTCCACTCCATGCAAAGTGTCCACCACGGTTCTGACTGGGGTTTCCGGAAACGATAGAGATGTTTTCGAGTCACCACAACTGCCGATAGCCAAACCGACCAACAGCGCCAAAATGGTCAAGGTAACTTTTATTTTAATATCATTGGTTCGCATCGCGGTCCCTTTCGGCTTCATTGTCGTATAAGCATCCTTCAGGGTATTACCGACCGAGGTCATCACAGCCCGTGCGGTTGTATTCCCTGCAGGCGAATAATATTTGATTATATGAAAGAAGACTTTTATCGTCAATGCCCTGCCGAAAAATAGGCACAAAAAAAGGCCGGGATAAACCCGGCCCTTGTAAATACTGTAATCCGACCTATTTCATATGCTTGTTGACCAGCTTGGTCATCTCAAACATATTGACCTTCTTCTTACCGTCAAAGAGCGGCTTCAAAGCGTCATCGGCCATGATCTCTCTCTTGTTTTCGGGATTCTGAAGTTTGTTCTTCTTGATGTAGGCCCAGATTTTCTTCGTGATCTCGGTCCGAGGAATGGGCTTACTCCCGACAACAACCGCCAGCATAGCATCCGGTGTCATGGGCTTCATGAAAGCCGGATTAGGCTTGCGCGGCACTTTCTTCTTGGGAGCTGCTTTTTTCTTGGGTGCGGCCTTCTTGGGCGCAGCCTTTTTAGTAGCGGGTTTCTTGGTAGCAGCTTTTTTCTTGGGCGCTGCCTTCTTTGTGGTTTTCTTTGCGGTGGGTTTCTTCTTGGCCGCCGGCTTCTTTGCCGCGGGTTTCTTCTTTGCCGTCTTCTTAACTGGCATGCCTGGCTCCTTTTTGTTTAGGAGTGTTAATGTTTATGCTGCTCTAGTCTTTTACATTTGCCCGAATCATGCGTCGATGCAATCTTTTGATTTTGCATTAATCGTCTATGAACTTCGACGCCGTACGAAGAAATTAACGTCATTACACAATAGTATTGCAACAAAAATTTTTATATTAAAACAATTATTTTAAAAATTTCTGTCAGAGGTCAACCGCCTTTGCCGGGAATAGACGGCGCCGAATTTATGAAAAACCGGACCAATTGCCTTGGTCCGGCGGGATCAGGAAAATCCCTCTTATTTTCTTTCGAGCTTGAATTTACGCCGCATCGCCTCTTCCGCCAAGTCAATGGCATCATTGACATCATAGTAAGCAGTATTGATTAATATATCGTATTGATCCAGTCCCATGACAGCCTTCTTAAAATATTTCCTGACGAAATCGGAGCGCTGTTTATCTGACTTTCTCACTTCCTCCATAGCCTTCTCCCTTGTCAGCTTTTCGAATTTTACCAGGTTATTTATCCGGCGGGCAACCGGGGCGACGATCCTGATACGGAATGTTTCGGACGGTTTAGCAATATAGCTGGCACACCGCCCCAATACCACGACACCTCCCAGCGAAGACAGGGAGAGAATTACATTGGTCAAGTGTTGGAAGTAATTGGTTTTACCGATATATTTTTCCCTTAAAAGCGGGCGGTCAATCAGTTCAATCTCCTTCCGGGCATAATTATCAACCAGTTCAATAACCTGCTTTCGGAATTTACTGACGCGGCAAATCTCATCAATCACTTCGCGGTCAAGAAACCGATAGTCGAAACGTTTGGCCAGCTGTTCGGCAATATACCGCCCCTGGCTCCCCCGCATGCGGCTTAGAGTGACTATCGGGTGTCTTTGGCATGTGGATTCACTCTTTTTTCCACTCGCCAATTGCCGGCGGCTCAACTCCCATTTCCGGCATTGTATTTCAATTAATTTATCTATGGCCTTTCTATCAGGCTTCATATCAAGAGGCATGAACGCTTCTCCTCTCCCTTCAGACTTAAATAAAGTCTATTATTTTATGGATAAAATACATGATCTTCTTAAGGATTCTGAAATTACACTTCAGTCAGATAACACATTGAAATATGACCTCCACATATGTTTTTTGCCGACGATAATGGTACTTCAATATAATGCGGGGGTGTAAAGATGCAAGTGCAAAATGTAAAAAGGCCGGCCTTGTCATGTTTTCCCGGGTTAAGTCCCGATATCCTGCTATTCTGGAAACTTAATCCCTGATAAGGTCTTGGCCCTCATCCCCTCTTCAATCAGCCTGACAGCCTGGTCGCTCTCTATGAAAGTAGTGTTGATAATCAAGTCATAAGCCATCGGGTCATTGATATCCCGGTGAAAATTGCGCCTGACAAATTCGGCCCGGCTGCGATCGAATTCCTTGATTTCCTGCTCCGCCGCCTTCGGGGTAAACCCCTGATGTTTGACCAGGGTCTCAATCCGCCGGGAGAGTGAGCAGACAATTCTAAGGTGAAATCCCTGGTCGGCCTTAACAATAAAATTGGCACAGCGCCCCACGACCACCACGCCTCCATGCTCCGCAATAGTCATAATCACCCGGTAGAGATGGCGAAAATAATCCGAAGCGTCGACATAAGGTCCCTTGAATACCCCCTCGAACCAGAGTTCAATCCCATGACGAACCTTGTCATCAAGTGATTCTATTATTTTGCGTCTGTAGCCCGATGACTCGCAAATCTTGTCGATTACCTCCCGATGCAGAAAATCATAACCAAGTTTTTCAGCCAATTGCGCCGCAATATGTCTCCCCTGGCTGCCCCTCTGACGGCTGATAGTAACAATCGGTTTGACAATCGGCTTTTTGCCTTTTTCGGCCGCTTCCCGACGTATCCGTTGCTCCAGCTCCCATTTACGAAGCTGACGGTCTATGATGGCTTCTATTGATCCCATTACTGCCTCCCTTTATGATATATCTGAAAGAGTACAATTGCTCTGATAATTTCCAGTTGCCTCTGTCGAATTTCGGGCTATTGTATCCCAAATTTAGACGATTTTAAATACCGGAAACCGTATAATAATCTGAAAAAAAATCTTTGATTTTCTGCAATACAATATATATTGCGCATCGTTATGAGTAAAAATGATTTTGAATTAAAAAACTATGCCCTGTTGAAATCACTGGGATTTAAATGCGGGCTGGAAATTCACCAGCAGCTTAATACAAAAAATAAACTGTTTTGTCATTGTCCCGTCGGGTTGACCGGCGCCCCCCATGACGCTGAAATTTTGCGGCATATGCGGCCGACTCTCTCGGAACTGGGGGAGTATGACGGCACCGCCCTGATGGAGTTCAAGACCAAAAAAAATGTCATTTACCGGCTTTATCGCGAACGAACCTGCACTTATGAAATGGATGATACGCCTCCCTTCCTGGTCAATCAGGAGGCGGTCGATATCGCCATAAAACTGGCCCTCCTGTTTAACTGCAAAATAGTCGATGAACTTCATGTGATTCGAAAGCAGTACCTTGACGGCTCCATCCCGACCGGCTTCCAAAGGACCATGATAATTGGAATCGATGGCTGGGTCCCCTTCAAAGGAAAAAAGATAGAGATTTCGCAGGTCAATCTTGAGGAAGAGGCCTGCCGGGAGGTTTCCGATATCGGCCATTGCATTGTCTTTGCCACCGACCGACTGTCAATTCCGCTGGTGGAAATTATCACCGGTGCCGACATGAAGGATCCCGGTGAAGCGGCCGAGGTCTGCCGCCTGCTGGGCAATGCCATGAAGGTTACGGGGCTCGTTCGGCGAGGCATCGGAACCGTCCGCCAGGACGTCAATGTCTCCATTACCGGCGGCGACCGGGTCGAAATCAAAGGTGTACATAAAGTCGGCAATATTCCCGATCTCACCGCCTCTGAAGCATATCGCCAACAGGGATTATTGGAGCTGAAAAATATCTTCAGGGAGCATTTCCCCAAACCGGGTGAGATACCTTACGATGAAGCCGTTTTCACTTTGAATTTCAGCGGCACCGCCAATCAGATAGGACGACGATTGGAAAGTGACCATCCCCTCAAAGTGGTCGGATTGAAACTGCCCCGAATGGTGGATATTATATCATATATGCTCCAGCCGGGACGGGATTTTGGCTTTGAGCTGTCGGGACGAGTCAGGGTCATCGCCTGTATCGACACCCGACCCAACCTGTTTTTCTACTCCCAGCGGGAAAAGTACGATATCCCCGAAGAACTCTGGAATAATGTGGTCGATGAACTCAAGCCGGAACGCGGCGATGATATCGTCCTGATTTGCGGACCGTCCGAAGATATCACGACCGCCATCAATGAAATAAAAATTCGTATATCCGAACTAGCCTCGGGTGTTCCCAATGAAACCCGTCAGGATATAAAAGACGGAACTACCGATTTCGAGCGCATCCTCCCCGGCCCCGATCGAATGTATCCGGATACCGATCATCCCCCGGTCAGAATTGCAGGGGAAAGAGTCGATGCTCTCCGGACCGCCGTGGGCGAACCCCTGTGGGAGAAACATCGCCGCTGGTCGGAGCTGGGTCTCCATGAGGAACAAGTTAAGGCGCTCTCGCTGTCACGCTTCGCCGACCTGTTCGACCGGCTGGCCAAAGAGTGTTCGGATAAAGAATATTCCGGTTATCTGAAAAAGATGGCACATATCTGCACCGGTCTTTTCGTCGGGTTGAGACGCCGGGGATATGACCTCACCAAATGTGACACGCTGCACCTTTCCAAAATTATCAAAGGTTCCTTCAACGGAAACTGGTCCTATAATAAACTGAAGCAGATTTTGATTCTGGCGGCCGATGGCATCATTGATACCGAAGCCTCGGAAATGACTCTCACCGATGATGAGTTTAATGCGGCCTGGAAAAGTTCGCTGACGGAGTTCGCGGGCAGGAATAGCAATAATTCCAAAGATAAATTCAGGCGGTATTTTGCGGGAAAATTGCTTGCAAGATATACTGATGTCAGAGATATTCTGACCAGAATAGATGCCCGGCTGGCATCAACATCTTCATTGAGTTGATTTTTTACCCTTGAATAGCTCCGCAAATCGGGCGGCTGATGCTTCCGATGAAAAACTCGCTTTTGCCTTCTCATACCCCGCTTCTCCGAGCCGCTGGCGTAAAGTGGCATCTTCCAGAATCCTTAGAATCGCACGGGATAAGTCCTCGACATCATCCGGAACGACCAGAAGACCCGTCTTTTCATCATCAATAATATCGACAATTCCACCCGACCGGGCTCCAATTACCGCCGTCTCGCACAACATCGCCTCGGTCAACGCCAACCCGAAGCCTTCATCGACCGAATTAAGCACCACCACCGCGGCCTTATTATAAACCTGCCTCAGGTCTCTCTGATCGACCGGTTTGTGAATTTTTGCCCGGCCCTCCAGCCCCAATTCTTTTATCAGATTCTCCAGACTCTCTTTTTCAGGGCCGGCTCCGTATATGCCAAGCTTTACATTCGGGTGCTTTCCAGAGACAATCTTGATTGCCTTCAGTAACAAATAAAGTCGCTTTTGTGATGTCAACCTCGAAACCGCCACCACCAGGTTGGAATCCTCGAGAACATTATCATCGGGATAAAAGATCTTCTCGTCATTGGGAAGCGGGATGATTTCGATTTTATCTCCGATTGAATTGTCTTTTGCTGTCACCAGATTTTTCAGGTAACTCGAAACCACCGTCCAGCGTTCGGCCTTCCTGATAGTGGGTTTTAGAAAGGTATATACAAACGGAACTCCGGTCAGCAGTCGCACATCGGTCCCGTGAGAATGAAAAAGCAGCCTGATTTTGTCATTATATTTGCGCTTCAATCGACGACCGATAAGCGCATTCGGCACCAGCCAGTGCACCGAGACGACAGGAATATTCTCTTTTTCGATCACTTCCGACGCCAGTCTCCGGGCCGACGACAGGAATTTCAACAATCTGAAAATCTTGAAAGGATTCCTGAATAGCTGGCGGTGCATGTTGCCGCGATAGGCAAAAGTCTCTTTTTCGTCGGGACCATACCTGAAACGGTAAATCTTGATGCCCTGGATCTCTTCCATTTCAGGAATAGCGGCATCATGAGGCGCAACTACATGGACCTCTATCCCGTTCTCTCTGAGTTTCCTGGCCAGCAAATGCAAAAAGACCCCGGCAAAATCCCCCACAAACCGGATATAATTGTGAGTGACGAAAAGAACTTTGAGAGGTTTACCGGCATTTGTGCCGTCAATATGTAGATTTGCTTTCATAATTATTCAATGATACAATATATGTCCGAAACTTAACTAAAAAAACGCCAAAATTAATAATTATTATAAGGTGCTTAAGAAACTTTGGCATTTGGCAGTTGTTTTCTTATAATTAAAGAATATCACTAATCGAAATTAATACAGGAGAAATAAAATGCAAAATTTTACTTTTTATCTGCCCACCAAACTCATTTTCGGACAGGGCGAAATTGATAAGATCGGAGTTGAGGCCAAACAATATGGTGACAAGGCCCTGATTGTTACCGGCAAACGGTCCGCCTCGCAATTCGGAATTGTCAATCGCGTAACCGACAAACTCGAACAGGAAGGCATCGCGGCTATTGTCTTTGATAAAATTGAGCCGAATCCGCGCTCATCGACTATTGATGAAGCGGCCGATCTGGTCCGTAAGAACAAGATTAACCTGATCATCGGACTCGGCGGAGGCTCACCGATGGATGCCGCCAAGGGTATCGCGGCCGCCGCTGCCATGAATGTTCCCGTTTGGGATCTGGTTTATCACGGACAACCGGTCCCGCCAAAAATCACCAAAGCTCTTCCGATTATCGAAATCCCCACCCTGGCCGCAACCGGCTCCGAAGCCGACGCCGGTGGTGTCATTACCAACTGGGAAAAACATGAGAAAGCAATAATCGGCGGCCCTATTCTTTTTCCAAAGGTCTCGATAATCGACCCGGAACTGACTGTCACCGTTCCGAGAGATTATACTATCGATGGCGCTATCGACATCATCTGCCATGTAATAGAAGGCTTTTTCACCGGTGTCGAGGAAACCCCGATTCAAGACCACTTCTCCCTTGCTATCGTGAAAACCGTCATGGATTACCTGCCCAAAGTGCTGAAAAAACCTGATGATATCGGCGCGCGCGCGCAATTATCCTGGGCCTCGGCTATCGCCTTATCCGGCATGGTCAACTCCGGCCGCGGCGGCCCCTTCCCGCTTCATGCCATGGAACACGCCCTCTCGGCCCATTATGACATTTCTCACGGGCGCGGTCTGGCGTTACTCCTGCCGCGGTTAATGACCTATACTTATAGATCACGGCCGGAAAAATATGCCCTGATGGCCCGCGAGCTGTTCGATGTCTATCCCGGTCTTTCAGATATAGAACAGGCCGAAGCGGCGGTCATGGGCATGATTAACTTCCTGAAATCGGTCGATCGCTATATTACCATGACTGATATCGAAATTGACGATTCCAAATTCGAGCAAATGGCTGATGACACGCTGAGGATTTATTCGCACGGAACCGGTTACCTGGATAATCCCAAGCCGCTTTATAAACAGGATATTGTCAAGATATTCGAGATGTCGATGGCCGGCTTGCCATAATTAACCGGCTATTCTCGGGTAATATCGACCAATGGCAGAATGTCATTCGGATCGAATTTTTCTTTGATTTTAAGCGAGTAAACGGCTGATTGGTTGTCACCGGGATGAGTATAATTCAGGGCAAATTTCTCATACTCTATAGGGAGCATACACATATCGACATATTCATCCCTGGCGGTCAATGGCAGGACGCGCAATGTGGCCGTAACTATCAGGCCCAGCATACCCCATGAGGGCGAAAAGATTTTCACTATATCCAGACCCGAGACCGACTTAAAACAAGCCGAACCCGGCTCAATTACCTTTCCCTCGGGAACGGCGATTTCGGCCATGAGAAAGTAGCGGCCGATCGGCAACGGGTGGCCCAGACGCATCGCCGCCAACCCTGCCGCCAGCGCCCCGCCGATCGAGCCGACATAAGGTAAGTCCGCCAGCGGCAAAAAAAGCCCGAATTCCTTAAGGTGAAGATTCAGCTCTTTCAGCGGATACCCTGCCCCGACTTCGACATAATAATCGGCCGGAACGACCTTAACCAATTTATTAAGGCGGTCGGTGTGGATGGCTACAATATTGGCAAATTTCTCCCCGACCGGCGAAATATTATTGCCAAATCCGGTGATAAACAGTTGTTGATTGTTCTGGTTGGCTAAACCAAAAAGATGCGCCGCTTCATGAGCCGACTCTGGATGAAAAGTGGGCACCCCTTTCTGATAAGTCAGCCTGTCATCGGGAAATTCCTTCCCGATTATGCTTAAAAAACTCTCAATACTCATGGCGGCATATATGTTATTGAAAAAATCACTATTAGTCAATAAATTAGAGGATATTAAAATATAAAAGCCGACCTTTTTGAAAACGAGTTTGAGTATGCGAAAAAATCTGTTCCTGCCGTTATATCTGGTTCTGACTATTCTCTTCCTGATGCGACTGGTCCCGCTTCTGATGCCGGGGGCAAGGCTGTGGGGACTGAATCATTTGTTGTTCCTGCCGTCCGGTTATACCATCGCATATATAATAGCCGCCATTATCGCATTAGGAATCCCTTTCCTGACTGAACCCGCCGCTGGAAAAAAAGTCTCGGAGAAATTCCATCAGTTCTTCTATGAATCAACAAAGAAATATTATTTCAGGTTCGGTTTTATTATTTTGGCCGCCGTTGCTTTTGTTTTTTTTGCGGCCTCGACCCATTTTCTCGGTGATGGCTACACTGTCTTGAGCAATCTGGCTTCCGCACAAGGCACCTTTTATAAATGGAGCGAAAAAAGTATCACTTTACTATTATCCGGCATCCAGGCCTTATTGGGCGGACGGAATGAGCAGACGGCACTTTGTTCCTTCAGAACCATCTCTGTCATTTCGGGAATAGTCTCCACCTGGTTTTTCTTTCAAATCGCCGGAATCCTGGCCGAAGATCGCTTCAAACGGTTGCTTATTTTTATCTCGTCATTATTTTCGGCTGTTCTGTTGCTCTTTTTTGGCTATGTCGAAAATTATCCGCTTCTGTGGCCCGCCCTAACCGGCTTCATCTTTTTCGGCTCCAATTACATAAAAAATGGCCGGGGGCTTGCCCTCTGCGGCCTCTTCCTGATATTTGGAATGTTGGTCCATCTCCAATTCGTATTTATGATACCGGCCATGGTTTTTCTTTTGCTGTGCCGCGGTATGGGAAAGAACCTTTATAGACAACTTCGAATTTATATTTGGAGTCTGCTTATTTTGGGTTTGGTCGCGTTTATCGCGATATTCTTCTATAAATATAACCGCGATCTCTATTTCGAGAATATCTTTCTGCCTTTATTGAGAGGTAAGCCAATTGCCCCCGAATATTCATTATTAAGCTTTCCGCATTTGGCTGATATCTTCAATCAACTTATTCTTCTGTCACCGGCAATTATACTTCTTCTGGCAGCTTCGTTTGGAAATCTGAAGAAAATGTTCAGGCAGGATATTTCTATATTTCTGGTATTGATCTCCGCCGCCGGCCTGTTGTTTCTATTCGCGATTGACCCTAAACTGGCGATGCCCCGCGACTGGGATCTGTTTTCACTGGCCGCTTTCGCACCCACCTTGTTGTTTATTTATCTGATCGATAAAAAACATATTGAATCGCTTTCCCGCCTGATAATAAGCATAACCATATATTTAATTGCCGCGGTTATCCCCTATCTTGCGACCAATCTCAATGCGGCCCGCTCCAAAGACTATTTCAAGTACATGATCGACCTCGATAAGGGCAAGTCGATGTCGAGCCTGATAACGCTTCGCGGTTATTACGGCGACATTAATGACAAAATCAGCGGCGATTCGATTAATAATATTATTCAGGTCTGGTTTCCCGATGAATCAAAAATGCAGGAAGCCTTCTCGGCGATGCGCCGGCGCGATCTAAATCGGGCCCGCAGCATTGCCGCCTCCATCAAACCGGACAAGTTCTCGGCCAATTATCACAACTTTATGAGTACGCTCTACATGAGTTCCGGCGAGTATCAAAAAGCTCTGGAAGAATCCGATAAGCTTATTCAGCTTCAAAAATACAACTATAAATATTATCTGACTCGAACATATATCTTTTCCGCGCTACGGCAGCCCGGCGAGGCAATTGAATCTGTCCGGCAGGCTTATAAATACAACAACACTTCCCCTGAAGTCGTGGAGATGGTGTCAAATGTCTTTCTCAACAGCGCCAAACCGGATTCGGCATATTATTACGCGGAAAAATTGATTCAACTGGATTCGGCCAACGTGGCCGGTTATTACCTGTTGGCAAAAATAAATATACAACTCGGCAGATTGACACAGGCGCATGACAATGCCGAGATATATCTTTCCAGAGGAACCAGAGATCCGTTGTATAATGCCAGAAGCGCTGAGCTGCAGCAATTGATTCAAAACAAATGACAGGGTGAAATACATAATGACATCAGGTGGAAAAAGTAGTCATAATAATACGCCGGAGAATATTCCTGACAGAGGGAATGCCGTTTTCTGGATCTCATTCAGCTTAATTGTCTTCCTTCTGCTGATCAGATTCATAGCGGTTTTATTCCCCTCGGCTCGAATTTGGGGATTTAACCATTTTATATTTCTTCCCGACTCATATACCCTATTATTTGCGATCGCTTCATTGGTCGCCCTCATGCTGCCTTTTATTTCCGGCAGTTGGCGCGGAAATTTTGACCTATCGTCCGGATTCTCGGGAGTATTTTTCGATAGCCGGCGGAAATATTTCTACCGACTGGTTTTTGTGGCCGTCGCGGGTGCACTGTTTACAATCTTCGCGGCGCCGACCCATTTTCTTGGTGATGGGTACACCCTGATTGCCAATCTCGGTTCCGATTCCGGGACTTTCTACAAGTGGAGCGAAAGGTGGATCACTGTTCTTCTCTCACAGATACAATCTTTAATCGGCCCCAAAAACGAGCATACCGCCCGCGCCGCATTTCAATTAGTTTCCGTCTTTTCCGGGATGGTTTCAATCTGGTCTTATTTTTTGATTGCCGAACTGATCACAAAAGATAATATGCTACGACTTTTGAGCTTTTCAACCCTTATGATATCATCCGCGATTCTCCTGTTTTTCGGATATGTCGAGAATTATCCGCTAATATGGCCGCCGCTGTGCAGTTTTGTCTATTTCGGGTTGAAAAGAACACAAAATGGCCGTGGAATAATCGCTGCCGGCTTGTTCCTCCTGGCTGGAATTCTGGTGCATTTACAAATGGCGGTGCTCCTGCCGGCATATTTGTTTCTCATCTTCTGCAACGGCAAAGGACTCACTTTTTATAAAAAGTTCAAAGCCGGACTATGGATACTAACTGCGATCGGCGCCATAGGCTTTATTATCCTGTTCATTCTTAAATACAAATCTGATCTGTACTTCCAGAATATTTTCCTTCCGCTCTTCAAAGGCAAGGATATTTATCCCGAATACTCACTCCTTGGCTTGAGACATTTATTAGACATAGCCAACCAACTGTTTCTGCTGTCACCATTATTACCCTGGTTGCTATACATGTCTATTGGGGACTTCACAAAAATTAAAAAGGCAAAAGATTCACTTTTCCTGGCTCTTATTGCAATTTTCAGTCTTACATTTCTTTTCATAATCGATCCCAAACTGGCCATGCCTCGCGACTGGGATCTGTTCTCATTCATGGCCGTCGGGTTGAATCTCTCATTAATCACACTGATTGCCACCAAGCAAATCCCCGTCATTAAAAAAATAATGCCGACATTAATCATATATTTGCTTATAGCAGTAGCACCCCTCCTGCTGGTCAATTTGAATCGGGCAAACTCGATTAAATACTTCAACTACATTATTGAGCTGGATCAAAATAAATCATTCCCATCACTGGTCACCTTGAAAAATTATTATCTTGGCCTTGGTCAGAAAAAAGAGGCCGATAGAATCATAAACATTATTGACAGGAATTTCCCCAACGAAAAAAGAATGGATCAGGCTTTCCGGGCCCTTGATAATTACAATCTTGAACTTGCCGGAACGCTCATCAAATCGATTGACCCGGACAAGTACTCGTCAAATTACCATAATCTCTTAAGCATGTTTGATCTTTACGCCAATGACTTTGAGGGGGCACTTGAAGAGTCAAAAATGGCCCTGCAATTGCGTCAATATGATCCGCTTCTAATGTGCAATCATGCCATGATTTTATCCACCATGAATCGCGATGACGAAGCCGCGGCGGCTCTCACGCGGGCCTATCGCCTGGACAGCACCAATATGGTCATCCTCGAAGGGCTGGCGACGACATACATGAAAAACGCCAGGGTTGATTCGGTTTATAAATATACTCAGAAAATGACCCTGAAAGATTCAACCTATTCCGCCTCTTATTTTATTCTGGCCAAGACTTATGCCATGACAGGCGACATTGAAAAGGCGCTGGTAAATTATCAGAAATTCAAAGCTGTCGGTATCAATTCCCTGAATTACGACACCAATTGCGGCGAATTGGAAAGTCTGATCTTCCGCAAATAAATTATTAAATGTAAAAAAGACCTCTGCCGGAAACGACAGAGGTCTTTATTACAATTGGAATAATCGGGAATTAGTACATTCCGCCCATGCCGCCGGGCATACCGCCGCCGGGCATCGCAGACGCTTTTTCATCTTCAGGCTTATCGGTAATGATGGCCTGGGTCGTCAAAAGCAGACCGCTGATTGAAGCCGCGTTTTCAAGAGCGGTACGGGTGACCTTGGTCGGATCAATGACACCGGCCTTGATCAGGTCTTCATAGACATCAGTTTCGGCATTATAACCGAAGGCGCCCTTTTCTCTCTTGACCTTATCGACGACGATCGAGCCCTCGACACCGGCATTGCTGGCAATCATCCGGATCGGCTCTTCAAGAGCACGGCAGATAATATTGACACCAACCATCTCGTCGGTGCTGAACTTCAGACTGTTTAATGAATCCATAACACGCAGGAAGGCAACACCGCCGCCGGGAACAATGCCTTCCTCAACCGCCGCGCGAGTGGCATGAAGAGCGTCCTCGACACGCGCTTTCTTTTCCTTCATTTCGGTCTCGGTGGCCGCGCCGACATTGATTACCGCAACACCCCCGGCCAGCTTGGCCAGACGTTCCTGGAGTTTCTCGCGATCGTAATCGGACGTGGTGTCTTCAATCTGCTTCCGAATCTGGCCGATACGGGCCTTGATATCATTGGTATTACCGCCGCCCTCGACGATGGTCGTTTTTTCCTTGTCGATCGTAACCTTCTTGGCGGAGCCAAGATCGGAAACGACGGTGTTCTCAAGCTTGAACCCAAGCTCTTCGGAGATGACCTTGCCGCCGGTCAGAATGGAAATGTCGCCCAGCATTTCTTTTCGGCGATCACCGAAACCGGGAGCCTTAACGGCGGCCACCTTGATGGTGCCCCGAAGCTTATTGACGACCAGGGTCGCCAGGGCCTCACTCTCGATATCTTCGGAGATGATGAGAAGCGGCCGGCTCATCTGCGCAACTTTTTCCAGAATCGGCAGAAGGTCCTTCATGGTGGAAATCTTCTTGTCATGAATCAGGATCACCGGGTCTTCCAGAACAGCTTCCATATTGTCGGGATCGGTCACAAAATACGGAGACACATAGCCGCGGTCGAACTGCATGCCCTCGACCACTTCAAGCGTCGTTTCAATCGTTCGAGATTCTTCCACCGTAATAACACCATCATTGCCGACCTTTCCCATCGCTTCGGCAATCTTGTTGCCAATCTCAGTATCAGAGTTGGCCGAAATGGTCCCGACTTGGCGAATCTTCTCCACATCGCCAGCTACCGGCTGGGAAAGTTTTTTTATCTCTTTTACAAGATGAACCACGGCGCCGTCAATACCGCATTTGATTGCCATCGGATTAATACCGGCCGTAACAGCCTTGATACCTTCGCGGTAAATGGCCTGAGCCAGAACTGTCGCGGTCGTGGTGCCGTCACCGGCGACATCGGATGTCTTGGAAGCAACTTCCTTGACCATTTGAGCGCCCATGTTTTCGAAATGATCTTCCAGCTCGATTTCCTTGGCCACCGTGACACCGTCCTTGGTTACGGTCGGTGTACCGAATTTCTTGTCAAGAATGACATTGCGGCCTTTGGGACCAAGGGTGACCTTGACCGCATTGGCCAGTTTATCGATACCCACTTTAAGCTTTTCACGGGCTGCCGCATCATATTCTATTAGTTTTGCCATAATTTAATTCTCCTTCTTAATTAACCGACAATGGCCAGAATATCGGATTCACGAATAAACAATAATTCCTGGCCCTCGATTGAAATTTCGGTGCCGGAATATTTTCCATAAAGCACACGATCACCCTTCTTCACGGCAATCGGAATTATCTTTCCATCTTCGGTGCGGCCCGGGCCGACTTCGATAATGGTACCTTCCTGCGGTTTTTCCTTGGCAGTATCGGGAATGATGATCCCGCCCTTTTTGACCTCTGTCGCCTCATTCGGTTTTACCAGAACACGGTCAGCTAACGGTTTTACGTTCATTGAATTTCCTCCTGTATTTTGTCTTAAATGAACTTCTCCAGTTTATCATCTGTTAGCACTCGCAATCGACGAGTGCTAACAAGACGTCAAATATACTCTTTTACGCTTAATTGTCAAGAAATTTCAATTATTTTTGGGAAAATTGCCGTGGCAAGGTAATTTATTATATGGCAATGCCTTAGATTATTCCGAAGATTGGTGGTCGGCGATTATTTTTAGTCCTTCAAGCGTCAGGGCCGGATATGAGGCCTCAATAAACTGGGAATATTGCACGAACTGCTCGGCCAGGCCGCCGGTGGCAATGACGCGGGCATCCCCGCCCAATTCATCGCGAATAAGCCGAATAATGTGGTCAACCTGCCCCACCGTGCCATGAAACAGCCCCGATTTGATCGAATCGGCGGTATTTCTCCCCACTGCCGATCGGGGTTTTTCGACCGTAACTTCAAATAATCGCGCCGCCCGGTTGGCCAGTTCCTGGGCCGAAGTTTCCGGCCCCGGCGCAATAGCTCCGCCCAGATATACTCCCAAATCATTGATAACATCGAAATTGGTCGTTGTCCCGTAATCGACAATAATAATCGGCCCGCCGAATTTGACAAATCCGGCCACCGCATTGGCAATGCGATCGGCCCCGACCGCATTCGGGTCATCATAAGCTATCTTAATCGGCAGCTTGAGATTACATGATACCATAAGAGGCTCGACCGACAAATATTTTTTCGACATTTCCTTAAACACCGGTGTCAGACGCGGGACCACCGATGAGATAATCACCCGATCAACCTGCGCCGGTTTCAGATTCAGCTTCTCCAGCAGGCCCATCACGAAAAAACCGCATTCGTCGATGGTGAAACTGTGGTTCGAAGCCAGCCGGAAATGATTGATCAGATTGCCGTTATCGAAGGCGCCGACAACCGTATTGGAATTACCTATGTCTATGGCCAGTAGCATAGCGCGAATATATTCCTTTCCCCGGCTCATGTCAATTGCAGAATATAATTCTCTTTCAGGAAAGGGCTGTCAATGCCGATAATTATAAGGATAATAGGTCAATTCCATTAGAGTCTGGAGGTCACCATGCGTCAATTAATGTTGCTTTCCATATTGGTCATGCTCTTGCTTGCAATCGGCTGCAGCCGCGGTGTGGTTGTCGTCAAAACACAGCCGCCCGCCACCAAAGAGGTGGTCATTGTCCAGCCGGACAAGCCCGGTAAACCTGATATTGTATCGTCTGAAAATCATCTCCGCCAGGCCAAGAAATTTTACTATAGCGGAAAATACAAACAGGCCCAAAAGCACTGCGAAAAAGCGATCCAGTTCAATCACAGTAACTGGGAGGCCCATTACTATCTCGGCCTGACCATGCAGGGCCGGAAAGAGTATGCCCAGGCAGTCGAGATTCTGAGTGTCAGCCTGAAATACTCGCCCGAGAATCATATGATTCGCTCCGAATTGCATATGGCCATCGGCCACAACTGGGAAAATCTCGGCAAAATCAAGAATGCCCAGACCGAATATGCCCTGGCGCTCGAATACAATCCGGATAACCAGGAAGCCATCGAGGCCCGTAACCGGATCACGGTCGACAAAACCATGGACAACTGGGGCAAAAAGAAAAATATGCGACCCTAATTGCGTTTGGCATTAAACGCTCCTTCAAACCGGTTGAATTTTCTCAACCGGTTTTTTTATTTGTGGGCAAATTGACGTCAAATGGATTATATTATTAATATGGCCGAAAAACCTGTCATCACGTTCCGCATCGGCGACAGTTTCTATGAAAAGCTGGATGCTTTCACCAGAAAAATACTCAATGAAGGACTTGACCTGTTTTCCGAAGAGTTCAAAAATATCGACGGGTTTTATCTAAAAACCCTCCAGGAATCCTCGGATCGCGGCGATCAGACATTCCGGCAGACGCCGAAACAGATTTATTTAATCGAAGCGCTGTACTACCAGGTCTTCGAATATATCAACCGGGATGCTTTCAATCAGACCCGGGATACCGTCATCATTCTGCCGGACTGCATGTCGCTGATGGGCGACAAGTGCGAGCGGAAGAGAAAAAAATACGGTAAAATCTGCACCCGCTGTGTCCCCAATTGCAGTATCCATAAGATCATGAAGATTGCGGACAGGTATGGTGTCGAGGGGTACTTTTCCAAACGAAAACTAACCGAGCAACTGGAGAGGATCAAAAAACATAAGCCGTCGCTGGGCGTTATCGGCATCTCCTGCATCCTGACGCTGGCCTCGGGGATGCGGTCGGCCAAAGAAGCCGGGGTGCCCTCGCGCGGGGTCTTTCTCAATTTCACCGGCTGCGAGCACTGGGCCGAGAAACCGTTTGCCACTGAAACGAAGATTGAAAAAGTTGCCGCAATTCTGGAGGAGAAGTATGGATTACCCGATGCGTCATCTTGATGTCTCGGATTATGATGATATAATCGCATTGTGGTCCCGCGCCGGGCTGAAATACCGCCCGAATGGGCGCGATTCGCGCGAGGCGATGAGCCCTGAATTTGCCCGGGCCGATACCTGCTTTCTCGGAATGTTCGACGGCGGCATCATGATCGGCGTCATTGTCGGTACTTCGGACGGCCGCAAGGGATGGCTCAACCGTCTGGCGATCGACCCGGATTTTCGCGGGCGCGGCCTGGCGGCGCAATTGATTAAAGCGGCGGAAGATTTCCTGCATGGTCTTGGTATCAAGGTTCTGGCCGTCCTGATCGAGGACTGGAACACACCCTCGCTGTCTGCTTTTGAAAAAGCCGATTATGTTTTCTATGATGATATCGTCTACGGCTCCAAACGCACCTCCGAAGAGGATTAAGTACAACCCCAGACAAATTTGATTATGCCGCGCGGTGATGCCGACAAACTACGAGAAAATTCAAATGTGGTGTCGGGTCTCCGCACCCGACACCACAGGGACAAAATTACCATCAAATTACTATCGTTTTTGCAGCGTCTTTTGCGAAAATTCCCTTGTACTATATTTACCATCATTCAATTACACGGAATTGGGTTCGTTTTCCCATTTTTAAAGTTTCGACTTCATTTTGATAGTAAAATCGGGCGCAAAAGCGCTTTCTGGCCTTCGGCCTGCCATATAGAAACGGTAGGGGCGGGGCTTGCCCCCGCCCGCGATTGTATGAAACGGGTGACCACATGGGTCACCCCTACAAACTAAATAAGGCTTAGGGACAGGGCAGTGCCCTGTCCGCGTTTGATGAAAGCGGACAGAGCAATGTTCTGTCCCTCCACATATCTTCTTGACAATCCCCATTTTTGACGCACCTATAGCCATAATTATATTCACATCCCTCTATATTACCCCCCGACCGGAATTAACAATAAAGTGGTGGCGTTTTTATAAGGGAATGAGATCATGGGGAGGCCAAACCCCCGTCGAAGCCCCTGAATGATATGAAGGGTCAGAAATCAAAAACGAAGCGAAGGAGGTTTTGACAATTCTTTGATTATAATAGAAACGAAATGATGTCGAAACCATAGGGGTTTGATCTTGCCCCAATTTAGTGGACACTTTGAGTAGGTTGGATTACATTTAATCCAGGAGGTGTCCTGATGGAAAAGCGGCGTAGATTTGATCGATCT